>NZ_NFLY01000051.1:0-19047 GCF_002161155.1 Massilimicrobiota sp. An105 | reverse complement strand
CAAATTAAACAAATATTAAATTATAAAATATAGAATTAAAAACAGGTCCCTAAAAATAGGGACCTAAATATTTTATAAAACTATCACTAGATTTTAATACCGGATACTAAAGTCAGGTACTTTAACAAATTTCTTGTAAACTATCGTTAATATTACATATATATTATGTTAAGTTTATGTAAAGTTTTAACACAAACTTAAAAAAATATTTACATTGAAGCCAAAGAAAGAACTTTTTAGAAAAACATGGAAAAAGTTTTGCCTTTTTTTGTCGTATCCTATATAATGTTTTTGGTTTAAAGGAGAGGGACTATGATTGGTGATATTGAAACACTTTGTAAATTAGCAAATATTAAAATCAATTTAATGAAAACAGATCCAAAACGTTTCTTTGTAAGAGCATTTATGGCAGGGGCATATTTGGGATTGGCTGCTATTTTATCTTATACATTAGGAGCTATGTTAAGTGACCATAGTGTTGTTGGAAAGATTGCTGTGGCTGCGTCTTTTGGAATTGGTTTAGTAGCTATTGTTTATCTGGGGGCTGAATTATTTACTGGAAATTGTTTTGTAACAATCATGCCTGTATTAAGAGGTGACATGAAATTAAGAGAGATTATGCCAATGTGGGTTGTCTGTTATATAGGAAATATGATTGGTATATCTTTGATTTGTTTCTTATTTATTAAAAGTGGTGCTCAAGAAGCGATTATGCAACCTTATTTAAAGGGAATTATGGAATCTAAGTTAAATTTTGATGTCATTGATTTATTAATCAAAGGAATTTTGTGTAACTTCATTGTTTGTGTTGCAGCATATTCAGGAGTTAAGATTAAAGATGAAACAGCGAGATTAATTGTGATTATGATTTTGGTTATGACATTTGTTTTACCAGGATTTGAACACTGTATTGCAAATGGTGGTATTTTTACAATGGGAATCACACAGCTAGGTTCAACAATTGACTGGTCAATGCTTCCACTACATATGCTCATATCAACACTTGGAAATATTATAGGTGGTAGTGTTTTATTGGCTGTACCTATTTATATTATGTTTAGAACACCTCAAACAAAATAAACACAATAAAAACTGTAACAGGACTTTGAGACATGTTACAGTTTTTTTATGATTAAAAGTGAATTGAAATGTTGTTTAATTTCTATTGCAAATGTTTATGAAGGGATGAAAGTATCTATCAGAATTTTTTGATTGATAGAATTCAAAAATCATATTTATCTATTGAATGAGTAACAAAGCAAGTAAACGTTCATCATATCAATGATGCTATGGCTATTGTTGTTTTTGAATATCAGACACAATGTATCAAAAGAGATACCCGTGAGCCTTATGGAATACAAGGCATAGAAACACAGGTGATTGTGAAAGAAAATTAACAATGGAAACGACAACATGTTCATTATTCTAAGGCTTAATGAAAATATCATATATGATAGGAAAGTTAAAAAATGTTGATGAAATGAGTAAAAAATATACTTGAATAACTTTTTTATCATAATAAGAAAAATTGATAAGATATAACTGTTTTTTATTCTTTTTTACAAAGTACTGTTTTGCTTGAAATGTTAAAAAAATAGGAGTAAACTATGTGAGAATAAATGATTAAAGTGAGGAGGGATTATTTTGGACAAAATTATTGATGATATTGTTTCAGTAGATTTAGAGTGTTCAAAAAGGGTTGAAGAAGCTAAGAAGAAAAAACAAGATGTTCAAGCCAATATGAATGCTAAGAAAAAAGAAATCTATGATTCTTTTGTCAAAGAATATCAAGTGAAAATTGATGCTCATAAAAAAGAATTAGAAGCAAAGATTCAAGAAACAAGAGTCAAAAATGAACAAGAGTACAAAGAATCACTAAATCAGCTCTCTAGTCTTTACGAAAAGAATAAAGATGAGTGGGTTTCTACCATTGTTAATCGTTGTAAAGAAATATAGAGAAGAGGTGAGCGTATGAGTTCTTTTTCATCAAATGCTATTCTTGCCAAAGCTCGTTCTATGTATTCACATAGATTAACTGAACAAAATTATGAAGAGCTTTTAAAAAGAAGAAGCATTAATGATTTAGTTGCTTATTTAAAAAGTGAAACAGCTTATAGTGGTATATTAGCTGATTTAAAAGAAGTGAATATTCATCGTGGTCAGTTAGAAGCTTTATTAAATAAAGAAATCTTCTTAAGACTTGATCGTTTGATGAGATTTGCTTCAAAAAAGGAATTAGAATTTTATCGCTTAGGTGTTATGGAATTAGAGATTCAATTGATTTTAACAAAAGCAAGATTGATTGTATCTGATTATTACACAGGTTATGAAATTGAAATTCCAGAATATTTGAATAAATATGCAAGCTTTGATCTATATGGTTTATTGGCTATTAATGATTATGATAGTTTGTTATTTTTATTAAAAGGAACAAAGTATTATGATGCATTACTCAAATATAAGCCTGAAGATGATGAAAGATTTGATTCTAATATGTTAGAGTTAGAATTAAAGCATATTTATTATGCGCAGTATGTTGATGTCGTTAATAAGCTGTATAGAGGAAAAAAACGTAAAGATTTATTAACAATGATCAATACATCTATAGAATTACAGAATATTACAAAGATATATCGTCTAAAGAAATATTTCAATGCATCGCCAGATCAAATTAGAGAAACATTATTTATGGAATATAACCGTATTCCAAAAAGTGTTATGTATGAACTGATTGAAACAAAGGATGCCAGTGAGTTTTTAAGAAAACTAGCTGAGTCACCTTATAAATTATATGTAGATGATCATGAATTTGTATATATTGAATATTATACAGAAAAGATCAGATATAATTTAGCCAGACGTTTCATGAGATTTTCAACAGACAGTGCATTGGTTTATATGACATATAAAATTGTATATCAAGTAGAAATTGATAATCTTAAACATATTATTGAAGGTTTAAGATATGGAGAGGCACCGAGTCAGATTGAAGCGATGCTCATCTATTAGGGGGACAAGATATGGCTATAGAAGAAATGATATTGTTAAATATGACTTTTGATCGTCATGATTTGGATCAGGTCTTATTTACACTCAAAGATTCCAAGTACTTTTATCCTCAACCTGCTTCAAAGATTGTCAATAATGTTAAAGGAGTACATGCATTACAGGAAGATAATGCCTATACAAAATTATTGGATCGTTTGATTCAGGTTGCATCTGATATGAAGTTGGATTTGAATAAAGATTTGGCTCCTGATAAAACATTAAATCTTGATCAGATAGATCAATATTTAAGTGATTTAGAAGCTCAAATCAAAAATATCAAAGATGTTCAAGATCAATTGATTACGGAAAAAGATGAAAATGAAAAAACATTAGAAATCTTGACAAGATTAACATTGAGTGATGTAGATCTTGATCATTTATTGAATTGTCAATATGTAAAAGCCAGATTTGGACGTTTTCATAGACAAAATCTTGATAAAATTAAATATTATGAAGGTCGACCATTTATTTTTAATAAATTAGGTGAAGATCGTCAGTATGTATATTGTTGTTATATTGTTACAAATAGCTTATTGCTGGAAGTAGACAATATATTTAAAGCGTTAGGATTTGAAGAAATAGTGATTCCTTCATTTGTACATGGGAAAGTCAATGATGCAAAAAAGGAATTAGAAGAAGAAGTTCATGCGATGACTGAATATATCTTACGCATGGATCAAAAGATGACAATTTTAAGAGAAACACACAAAGTTGATTTGTTGAAACTTTATTCAACAGGATTATTCTTACAAAGAATAGAATCATTTAAAGTCTTTGTTGTGGATTTCCAAAGTAAGTGTGCAATTTATGGATTTATTCCAAAACGTATGATTGAGGAATTCAAAGATATGTTAAAACATATCAACGGTATGGAGTATCAGGAACTACCAGCTGATATTTTAGATCATCAGCAAGTTGTGGCTCCAACAGTTGTACACAATGCGAAAATTGTCAGACCATTTGAAATGCTGAGTAAAGTGAAGCAATCAGATAAGATTGATACAACAATCGCTATTGCAGTACTTTATTATGCAGTCTTTATTATCTTTTTGGGGGACTTAGGAGTTGGAGCTATACTTGCGTTGCTTGGACTTCTTATGAGAAAGAAAAAAATGGGAAATTTATTTCTTTCACTTGGTGTAGCAGCATTGCTTGGAGGACTTATTTATGGAGATGTTTTCTATACAATCAGTCTTTATCCAGCCATAGCATTACCATTGTCAACAGTTTATAAACTTGTTGATGGAATTATTCTTTTGATTGTTGGAACTTTTACAATTGGTGCATTTAAGAAAATGTATCTACAAGATTCAACAATGGAGAAAGTCCTTTCCATGAAGGGAATTTGTGGTTTGATTATTGTTTATGCACTTCTTGTGTATTTTGGTTGTGTGTATGAAGCACATATTAATTTACCAATCATGCCATTTGCTATTGTGATTGTTGCTTGCCTTGTGTTTGTTTTGGCAAAGTCAATTTTAAAGAAAAAAGCAGAATAAGGAAGGGAGAAATATATGGCAATAGCAAAATTAAAGCTTTTGGAAATTGAATTTCCAGCACAGCAGTATGATGCCGTGTTATTAAAGCTCATTAATCTTGATAATTTTCATCCCGAGCCAGCTTCAAAATTTGCTGATTCAGTACAAGGGTTATCGGTTTTAAATCGTGAAAATCCATATGCTGATTTAATCGCAAGAATGGAAGAAGCAAGGGATAAATATCATCTTCAATTAAAATGTGCTGATGTGGATAATGTTCGTATGAATATTATTCAAGCTGATACATTTTTCTGTAATGTATTAGAAAAAGCTGCACAGATTGAAAAAGTCAAAGAAGATTTACTCGCAATGATTCAAGAGAATGAAGCAACAATCTCTCAATTAGAGCATATGATTGATGCAAATATTGATTTTGATAGATTATTCTCTTGTAAATATTTACAAATTCGTTTTGGTCGTTTACCAACTGTTAATGTTGATAAGTTAAAATATTATGGAGAACAAAAATTCTTATTTAAAATTCTACATAAAGGAACAAAAGAAACTTATTGCAGTTATATTTCAACAGCTGATAATGCTCCTGAAATTGATAACATCTTCTCTTCATTATATTTTGAACGTATTCATATTCCTGAATTCGTTCATGGAAAACCTAATGAAGCATTAACAGTATTGAAAGAAGAAGATGATACAGCAAGACGATATATTCAAGTTCTTGATCAGAGAATTGAAAAATTGTTTAATGAAAATATAACAGAAATGAATCATATCTATTCTATTTCTAAAAAATTAAATGAAACATATGATGCTCAAAAATATGTTGTTGTCTTTGGTAAGAATGCCGCCGTTTATGGTTTTGCTGAAGACAAAGATGCTAAAAAAATCAAAGCTGATTTTGAGCAATTAGATGATGTCAAAGTTGAAATTGCCTCAGCGATGAGTGACTCTCGTTTGACACCACCAACAAAACTTAAAAATAACTGGTTCTCAAAACCATTTAGAATGTTTGTTGAAATGTATGGTGTACCATCATATACCGATTTTGATCCAACAAATTTAGTGGCAATCAGTTATACATTCCTTTTCGGGATGATGTTTGGTGACGTTGGACAAGGGATCGTTTTATCATTAGTTGGATACTTCTTCTATAAATGGAAAGGTATGCAACTTGGAGCAGTTGGAATGCGTTTAGGTATTTCAAGTACGATCTTTGGATTTGTCTTTGGTTCAATTTTTGGTAGTGAAGCATTGTTTGAACATTTTATGGAACCAATGTTCTTGCCAATGAAACAAGAAAATACTATGCCACTATTAATGGCTGCCATTACCACTGGGGTTGTTTTGATTATTATTTCTATTGCATTTAATATTTTCTTAAATATTAAAAAGAAACATTGGGGAGATATGTTATTCTCTCAAAATGGTTTGGCAGGGCTTATATTCTATGTATCTGTTTTATTACTTGTAGCGAATATGTTAGTTGGTTTCAATTTACCACTAGGTGGTCCTGTTTACATTGCATTGTTAATTATCATGCCAATTATCATGATTTTCTTAAAAGAACCACTTTGTCATAAATTAGAAGGTGAAAAGATGTTCCCTCATGGATTTGGAGCATTCTTTACGGAAGCTTTCTTTGAATTGTTCGAAGTAATGTTGACATTTATTGCCAATACAATGTCATTCTTACGTGTTGGTGGGTTCGTTTTATCACATGCTGGAATGATGATGGTTGTTTATACATTGGCTGAAATGGTTGCTGGTGGTCCAGAAATTATTAATTTTGGATATATTTTAGTCGCTATTATTGGTAATATCTTCGTTATGTGTTTGGAAGGTATGATCGTTGGTATCCAGGTTTTACGTTTAGAGTTCTATGAAATGTTCTCACGTTATTATGAAGGAAAAGGAAAACCTTTTATATCAATTAAAGAAAAATAAAAAAGAAATATTTGGAGGAAAAAGATTATGAATTTAATGATGTTTATTTTACCTGCTATGGCTGTTGTTTTATTATCTTTACCATTAGTAAAAATGTTTACTTCTAAAGTAAGTAAAGAAAGCGCAAAATGGCGTTTATTAACTCATGTTGGAGGATTCTTTGGAGCTGTTGCTTTAACTTTATGTTTATCAATGGGTTCAGCATTTGCCGCTGAAGGTGCTTCTATTGTTGGTACTGTAGCTCAAGGTATGGGATTCTTAGCTGCTGCATTAGCTACTGGATGCTCTGCATTAGGTGCAGGTATTGCCGTTGCTGCTGCTGCTCCAGCTGCAATCGGAGCTTTCTCTGAAAATGACAATAACTTCGGTAAAGCATTGATTTTCGTTGCTTTAGGTGAAGGGGTTGCCATCTACGGGTTATTAATTTCAATCTTAATCATCAATAACTTAGCTTAATATTTGTAAGAAAGGTCTGATTATATGAAATTTTTCTTAATCAGCGATAATATTGATACATTAATGGGACTAAGACTTGTAGGTATTGAAGGTGTGGTTGTGCATACAAGAAAAGATTTTCTTGAAGTTTTACAGTCAAAGATGAGAGATTCATCCATTGCCATTATCTTAGTGACTACAAAATTAGTTGATATGTGTCCAGATATTATATCAGAGATTAAATTAAAACAACAAAAACCACTCATTACAGAAATACCTGACCGTCATGGAAATTCTAAGATTGGTGAAACAATCGACGGTTATGTATCTGAAGCTATTGGAGTGAAATTATAGGAGAGATAGATTATGCAAAATATTGATCAAGTATTTCTCTATATGAAAGATGAAATTGAAAGACAGGCAAAAAGCGAAGAACAGGCAATTTTAAATGAAGTGAAAGCTCTTGAAGATGAAGCTTATGAATCTATGAAAGCAGAAGCGAAAAGAGATGCTGATTTAAAATTGAAACAGGAAGAAGAAGAAATGAGTTCTAACGCTTCTGCAGAAATTTCTGAAAGTCATATTGAAAGAACAAAAAAATTAATTGAAAAAAGAGATGAATATGTGAAAAACATCTTTGATCAGGCACGTGATGAATTAAAAGCTTTTGTCAAAAGTGATGAATATTTCCCTTTTGTAGAAGCAAAAATTCAACGTGTTGCTGAAAATTTTAAAGATTCTAAGTCTATCATGTATGTATCTCATGATGATTTCAAAAACAAAGATGCGTTTGTGAAAGCTTTTGGAACTGATATTGAAGTTCAAGCAAGTGATGATATTCAAATTGGTGGATTTATTCTTGAAAATAAAGCATCTTCTTTAGTTGTTGATGAAACTTTAGATTTTGCTTTAAATAATCAAAAAGATTGGTTTAATAAAAATTCTGGATTAATTATTAGATAGAAACGGGAGGTATGAGTGTGAATGAAAATGTAATTTATTCAATCAATGGTCCCGTTGTTACAGTCAAAGATACAGATGCCTTTTCTATGTTAGAAATGGTTTATGTTGGTAATGCGAGATTGATTGGAGAAGTTATCTCTATCAAAAAAGAATTAACAACAATTCAGGTTTATGAAACAACAACAGGATTAAAACCAGGAGAACCTGTGTATGGAACTGGACAACCTATTTCTGTTACTTTAGGTCCTGGTATCTTAAGAAATATTTTTGATGGGATTGAAAGACCACTAGAAGAAATTGCAAAAGAATCTGGTGCTTTCATTCCAACTGGTAGCCATGTTGATCCATTGGATAAAAATAAATTATGGGATGTCACAATGGTTGCAAAAGTCGGTGATGAAGTCAAAGGTGGAGATATTTATGCTACAATTCCTGAAACTGACTTAATCACGCATAAATGTATGGTATCACCATATACAAAAGGAAAAGTTATTGAAGTGGCTCCATCTGGACAATACAAAATTGATGATGTTGTCATGAAAATTGAAACGGCAGATGGTGAAATTGTGGAATGTACATTAACACAAAAATGGCCTATCAAACAGGCAAGACCGGTTACAAAACGTTTACCAATTTCAATGCCATTAGTGACAGGACAACGTGTTATTGATACATTGTTCCCAATTGCTAAAGGTGGAACAGCTGCTATTCCAGGAGGATTCGGTACTGGAAAAACAATGACTCAGCACCAATTAGCAAAATGGTGTGATGCCGATATTATCGTTTATGTAGGTTGTGGAGAACGTGGTAACGAAATGACTCAGGTTCTTGAAGAATTTAGAGAATTGATTGACCCTAAATCTAACAAACCTTTAACAGACAGAACAGTATTGATTGCTAATACTTCTAACATGCCAGTTGCGGCTCGTGAAGCTTCTATTTATACAGGGGTGACACTTGCTGAATATTATCGTGATATGGGATATCATGTTGCCATCATGGCAGATTCAACTTCTCGTTGGGCAGAAGCGTTACGTGAAATTTCTGGACGTTTGGAAGAAATGCCTGCTGAAGAAGGATTCCCAGCATACTTGCCATCACGTTTATCACAATTCTATGAGCGTGCTGGATATATGAATAACTTAAATGGAACAAAAGGTTCAGTCACAATCATTGGTGCCGTATCACCACAAGGGTCTGACTTCTCTGAACCAGTCACTCAAAATACAAAACGTTTCGTACGTACTTTCTGGGCATTGGATAAAGCTTTAGCTTATGCACGTCACTATTTTGCGATTAACTGGAATCAAAGTTATAGTGAATATATTCCTGATCTTGAAAGATGGTTCAATAAAAATGTTGATCCAAAATTCTTAAGAGATCGTCAGGAATTATCAAGTATTTTAGCTGAAGAAACAAAATTAATGGAAATTGTCAAATTAATGGGTTCTGATGTTTTACCAGATGATCAAAAATTAGTAATTGAAGTTGCTAAATTAGTACGTGTTGGTTACTTACAACAAAATGCATTCCATCCAGATGATACTTATGTACCATTAGAAAAACAATTAAAGATGATGGAAGTCATCTTATACTTATATAAACGTGGTAAAGAAGTTGTTAGTGCTGGAAAACCAATTCGTTTGATTTTGGAAACAGGTATTTTTGATAGAGTTGTCAAAATGAAATATGATGTTCCTAACAATAATTTAGCTTTATTTGATGATTATTATAAAGAAATTGATGAAGCAGTTGCATCTATTGACTAAAGGAGGAAAATGTGATGAGTCTACAATATGTAGGGTTGAACGAAATTAATGGTTCATTAGTCGTATTAGATCATGTTAAAGATGCTTCATATGACGAAATGGTCGAATTACAATTAAAAGATGGTTCAACTCGTTTAGGACGTATCGTTCAAATTGAAGGAGAAAGAGTTGTTGTACAGGTTTTTGAAGGGACAAACTCTTTATCTCTTGCCAATACAAAAACAAGATTATTAGGTCATCCAATGGAACTTCCTGTATCTAAGGAAATCTTAGGACGTGTGTTCTCTGGAGCAGGAAAACCAATTGATGGTCTTGGAGAAATCTATGCTGAAAAATCTATGGATATTAACGGTCAACCATTAAATCCAGTTGCTCGTGTTTATCCAAGAAACTATATTAACACTGGTATTTCATCTATTGACTGTTTAACAACTTTGATTCGTGGACAGAAATTACCAATCTTCTCAGGTTCAGGTTTGCCACACAATCAATTAGCTGTACAAATCGTTAAACAGGCCAAAGTTAAAGATGATGATGGTAGTGGATTTGCAGTTGTCTTTGCGGCAATGGGTGTTACAAATGACGTTGCTGAATACTTCAGACGTTCTTTTGAAGAAGCTGGGGTTATGCAAAGAGTTGTTATGTTCTTGAACTTGTCTAATGACCCAATCATTGAACGTACATTAACACCACGTTGTGCTTTAACAGCAGCTGAATATTTAGCTTATGAACATGATATGCATGTTTTGGTTATTTATACTGATGTCACTTCTTATTGTGAAGCTTTACGTGAATTCTCTTCAAGTAAGGGAGAAATTCCTGGACGTAAAGGATATCCAGGATACTTATATTCTGACTTAGCTTCATTATATGAAAGAGCTGGTATTTCTAAATCAGCAAAAGGATCAGTGACACAAATTCCAATTTTAACAATGCCTAACAATGACATTACTCACCCAGTACCTGACTTAACTGGATATATCACTGAAGGTCAGATTACACTTGATTCTGAATTGAATTCAATGGGTATTTATCCACCTGTCAGTGTGCTTCCATCACTTTCACGTTTGATGAAAGATGGTATTGGTGAAGGATATACAAGAGCTGATCATTCAGATGTATCTAACCAGTTATTTGCAGCTTATGCACATGTTCAGGATGTTAAATCATTAACATCAGTTATTGGTGAAGATGAATTAACACCTGTTGATAGAAAATATATGGAATTTGGACGTTTATTTGAACAACATTTCCTTAACCAAGGTTTCAATACAAACAGATCTATTGAAGAAACATTAGATTTAGGATGGACTTTATTATCTGTTCTTCCTAAGAATGAATTAGATCGTATTGATAATGCCGTATTAGAACAATTCTATGATCATGAAAAGGCAGTAGCTCAATTTGATCTTCAAGAAGATACAATGATTAAAGAGCTACAACAGGCAGTCGATAATGGCTAATCAGGTCTTTCCAACAAAAGGGAATTTGATTGCTACCAAAAAGTCATTAGAACTCGCATATTTGGGTTATGACTTGATGGATAAAAAAAGAAATGTTCTCATCAAGGAAATGATGAATTTATTAGATGATGTCAAATTGATCAGAGATGATATTACAGATTCTTATCAGAAAGCTTATTATGCTCTTCAGGAAGCGAACATGTCACTTGGTATTATCAGTGATATTGTAGAAGCTGTTCCTATTGATGAAGGATTGAGTGTGACTTATCGAAGCGTTATGGGAGTCGAAATTCCAAAAGTGAGTTATGAAAAAACACCTCTTCGTTTAGGATATGGTTTTGAAAGAGCAAACTCTAAAGTGGATTATGCATATAGATGTTTCTATCATGTTAAAGAATTAACTGTGAAATTAGCAGAAATAGAAAATGCTGTTTATCGTTTAGCCAATGCTATTCGTAAAACACAAAAACGTGCTAATGCTTTGCAAAACATTTCTATTCCTGAATTTGAAAGAACAGTGAAATTCATTAGTGAATCTTTAGATGAAAAAGATAGAGAAGAATTCTCTCGTCAAAAAGTCATCAAAACACAAAAAAATAAACAAGAAAGATTAAAGAAAGAACAAGGTCTTGAATGATCTTGTTTTTTTATTTTTAAGAAATATTAAGAATTTTTTAAGAAAATTTTAGAAGTGAAATATTATACTGATAATGGGTGATCAATATGAAAAGAAAATTATTAATGACAGTGATATTTATCATAAGTTTATCAACAATGCTGATGGATTGGTTTGGTGGACAGAGAGGTGTTCAGGATATTTCTGGACTCATTTTATTAAATAATCCTATTGCAATGGCATGTATAATTTTAACATTGATTGGGATATGGACTCATTATGGTGAAACGAGTTATATGCTGATCTATGTTGGTTTAACAGGTATTATGATGATGGAAATTTATGAGTTTTTAACATGGCATATCCTCACCATTTCTGGTTCTTTTCATTTAGCATTAAGCTTTGATTGGTGTAATCCAGAGTTTTATATTGCTGTGATGAGTATGATAGCAACCCTTTTGATTTATAGATATTATTTTCAAAAAATGGATTTGACAAAGTCACAAGATTATGTATGATAAAGAAAAAGAGAGGGGGGAGTTATGGTGCTTAAAGATAAAAAATATGATGCTTTAATAAAAAATGTTTTACAGTTTTCAATCATCTATAAACTCATGATTCTCTTTTTCTTTAGTCCTTTATTAAGATTTATTTTAAAAGAATATTTGAGTCAAGTTTCAGTCAGTATTGCTTTTAATCAAAATATGATTGATGTTTTTTTATCTATTCCTGGAATCATCATTTTACTGATACTATTATTAGCAATGATGCTTCTTGTTTATTATAATTTTTATGTTGTAATACAAATTGTCATATTAGAATATCGAAAGCAGTCTTATCATTTAAAAGATATTGTTTTAAAAAGCTTTCAAGATTTAAAAAACATACATAAACCAACGTTTATACTGAGTGGTTTATACCTTATTTTATTATTACCATTAGTTCATGTTGGGTATTTGAATAACTATATTCCTCGATGGAATATACCTCCTTTTATCTTTAAAGAATTACAGTTAACAGGGCTAGGACAAATACTGATCTTTTTTATATATATGCTTTATTATGGACTTTTCATAGTTATGATTTTTGTACCATTTTATTTGGTTATTGAACATGATTCATTGATCACAGCAGTTAAGAAAAGCTATCAGATGATTAAACAAATAACTTTTCATCAAAAAATACAGATTTTATTATGGATTGTCGTATGGGTAGTCATAGAAAATATAATGATGAGTCTTTTGCCTTATCCATTGTTACATAATCGAGATTTTAATATTTATTTTATTAAGTATTTTGTTCATTTTGCTTCATTTCGTTATAGTGTGATTCAATATATAATTGTCTTTTTATTATCCGTGATTGCAATGATATTCTTTTTAAGATTTCTGGCATCTCTATTTTGTCAATATGAAACGCATTTTATGACAATTCAGGATGTTCAGATGGATACAACCCGTTTACAACAGACATTAGCTAATATTCAAAATCATTTCACATCATTGATTGAAAAAATAAAACAGCGTGTTTTTCAAATTCAATGGATTCAGACTTATAAAAAAACGATACGTTTGGTTTGTATTGTCTGTGTGATTGTTGGAAGCTTCGTTTATTTGCATCAAGATTCAAGATTACATAAGCCTTATGTGATCGGGCATAGAGGTTCAGGATATGTCATAGAAAATACTTTTGAAGCTGTTGAAAATGCCAATCAGTGTGGCAGTGATTTTGCGGAAATTGATATTCAGCTTTCACAAGATCAAATTCCTGTTGTTTATCATGATACAACGATGTCTCGATTATCTGACTCTTCTTCACCCGTTTCAAAATTATCGGCTCAGGAATTTGAAAATCTATCTTTATATGACCAGGGATTAACGGCTAGTCCTATCACTTTAGAACATCTGATTCAAAAAATGCAGGAACAACAATTAGATGTCAAATTGCTGATTGAATTCAAGCCAACCAATGACAACTATCGAAAAATGGTAGATGAAGTTGTCAAGATTATACAAAAATATCATTTTGAATCACAAGCTATCTTTATGTCACTGCATTACCAAAGTGTTGCTTATTTACAGCATTTGTATCCAAAGTGGTGGGTTGGTTATTGTATTTATGGAAGTATTGGTGATATAGATAACAGTATTTGGGATATGGATATAGATTTTTTAGCGATTGAAGAGAATCGTGCGAGTACATCTCTAATCCAAAAGGCAACATCTCAAATGATTCCTATTTATATATGGACGGTAGATAATGGTAAGAAAATGAAACAGTATTTAGATATGGGAGTAAGTGGACTGATTACCAATTATCCTGATAAAGGTCGAAAAGCAATTGATGAATATCTCAAAGAACATCCATATTCTTATTATTATGAAGATATTGAAAAAGCAGGATACCCTGCTTAAAATTCAAGTTGAATATGATAAATTTTTCCCCATAAATAAATTTGATAGAAATAAGCCATAAGTTGTGGACTCATCATGAGTTGACCAAACCATGGTGCAGTGAAGCTTTGGCCATGTGATTGAATGAAGTTTTCCAGTTTTGGATTATCAAAGAATTGAAATAAGATATTAGAAGGATCCTTAAGGGATTCTTTTAATTTGTCTTCAATTAGTTTTTCATATAGTGGAGAATAAGTTTTAGGATATGGGTTTTTCTTTCGATGCACAATATCATCTGGTAAAAAATCAGCAAATGCCTGACGAAGAATACCTTTTTCTTCACCTTGATCAAACATATAGGCTTCAGGCATATTATAGAGATACTGTAAAATTTGAGTTGAAGCAAATGGAACACGGACTTCTAATGAAGCACGCATGGTTTGACTGTCAGCACGTGTTAAAAGTGTTTGCATAAACCATTGTGTATTGAGATAGATAAGCTGTTTTTTACGATTGTCAGTATGAATTTCCTGTAGGGATTCCTGATAACGTTGAATAATATAGTCTTTAAGATTTAATTTTTGAACCTTTTCATTAAACATACTTAATCTCTGATCTAAATCACGCATCCAAGGGAAATAAGGCTGGTTGTAGAGTTCTTCTTTATAAAACCATGGATATCCTCCAAAGATTTCATCAGCACATTCACCTGATAATGTGACTTTATGTTCTTTTGAAATAGCTTTAGAAAACAGTAAAAAGCTTGCATCAATATCCGCCATACCTGGCATATCTCTGGCAATGAGTGCTTCCCTTAAAGCCTCTATTAAATCAGTTTGTTTTAAAACAATAGAATGATGATGTGTTGCATAACGTGATACCATCTGTTGAATATAACTATCATCCATTGTTGTCTGATAATCATAGGCATGGAAATATTTATCCTGGTCTTCATAAGTCACGCTGTAAGTCGAAAGTGGACGTACATATTGTGAAGTGATGGCTGTAATAATACTAGAATCCAGCCCACCAGATAACATGGTTGATAATGGAACATCACTTAATAATTGATGCTGGATGCTTTGAATGACAAGATGACGAACGTGTTGGATAGTTTCAGTTAAATTTTCATCATGTGATTCATCATGAAGTTTCCAATAACATTGAATATGCAGTGTTTTTTGGAAATATAAGTAGTAGCCAGGTCTTAAAGCGTATATATCTTTATAAAGTGTTAATCCTGGTGTTAAGCTTGGTCCCAGTCCTAATAATTCTTTCACCCCATTTTCATCCACGACAGCTTTTCCAATATAGCTTAAAAGACTTTTGATTTCACTGGCAATGACAAGTGTATCTTTTTGTAAGGTATAGTAAAGTGGTTTGACACCTAGTGGATCTCTGGCTGCAAAAAGCTTTTGTCCATCATCAATGACGAACGCAAAAATACCTTCAAATAAGTCCAGACAGTGTTCCTGATATTCAATATATGCAGCTAAAACAACTTCACTGTCACTCATTGTATGAAACGTATAACCTAATTCAATCAGATGATTCTTGATTTGAGTCATATTATAGATTTCACCATTATAAGTCATACGATATGTTTTCTCATGATGGGTATAGAGAATAGGCTGATTGCCATTCTTTAAATCAATGATTGCTAAACGTGTATGTCCCATTAAACAATGTGGTGTCATCATATAGCCGATATGATCAGGACCACGTTTTTGCAGTAACTTTGTCATTGTCATGATTTTCTCATCATAATCAAATAAATGTTTTGAATAATTACAGATTGTTATAATACCACACATAGATTTCACCCCATACAATGTATGAATGGATTTAAAAAATATGAAACAAATCAGAGAAAAAAAGAAGACAAACTTGAGATTTTTAATGATAGATCTATGCTATGATACAGGTGGGTGATGAAAAGTGGAATGTCCAAGATGCCATAATCAAAATGTCAAACGTTTATATAAGCTTCATGGTAAGTATTATTGCCGACAATGTATAGCTTTTCATCGTGTTTGGGTAGATGAGCCATATACTCAAGATCATACACGTTTTCCTCCACAAAAAGTAAGATATTCTCTTGATTTTGAATTGTCAAAATCCCAACAGGATATATCTAGACAATTGGTTTACAATTATCAAAATCATTATCATTCCTTAGTCTTGGCAGTTTGTGGATCTGGCAAGACCGAAATTGTTTTTGAATTAATACAATATGCTTTACAAAGAGGTGATCGTGTATGTTTCTGTATTCCACGTAAAGAATTGGTTAAAGAGCTTTATCAAAGAATAAAAGAAGCTTTTCATCAAATAGATATTGGTCTGGTTTATGGTGGACATATTGAAAATATCAATGCACAATTGATAGTATGTACTATGCACCAGCTTTATCGTTTTGAAAAAAGTGGATTTCATTTGATGATAGCTGATGAAGTGGATGCCTTTCCATTTTATGGCAATCCTGTCTTACAACAAATTTTTATGCGTTGTTGTATAGGAAATTATGTTAAGTTAAGTGCTACATTTGTGAAAGAGGATATTGATGGTGAAGAATTACTAATTATGAATAGAAGATACCATGGCTATGATCTTCCAGTACCTCAACTGATCATTTGTCCTCATTGTTTACAAGTGTTATTGATTTCATTTTTGCTTAAGAAATGGAAAAAGAAAGTCATTGTTTTTGTACCACTCGTTCAAGATGTGGATAAACTGGCTAGTCAATTACAATCTTATTCACATTTAAGAGTTCGTGGTGTATCATCTATACACAAACATAATCAAGATAATCTGATGGCTTTAAAAAATGGCGATATTGATGTGATTGTTTCTACAACATTATTAGAACGTGGAATCACAATAGAAGATGTGCAGGTTATTGTTTATCATGGTGAACATGATTTATTTGATCGAAGAACACTGATTCAAATAGCAGGACGCGTGGGGCGTAAAATTTCTCATCCTCAAGGTCATGTTTACATATTATCAAATGAACATACCTCCTCTATTAGACAATGCATTCATACAATCAAAAATCTCAATCAGATGAGTGTCTGATTTGTCATGCGCCACTCCTGAAACAAATATCTTTGGCTCATCTTCTTTGCCCATTATCGCTTTGTCAAAACTGCTTATCACAATTTCATGTTCTTGATATCCAGACAACTTTTCATCACTATCCTTTAAGGATTCTTTATGAATACAATGAATTTTTTAGAACACTTCTCTATCAGTATAAAGGACTCTATGATTATGCCCTCAAAGATGCGTTTCTTTGTACGTA
Source organism: Massilimicrobiota sp. An105 (assembly GCF_002161155.1). Lineage (NCBI taxonomy): Bacteria > Bacillati > Bacillota > Erysipelotrichia > Erysipelotrichales > Erysipelotrichaceae > Massiliimicrobium > Massilimicrobiota sp. An105. The sequence continues at coordinate 1,619 of NZ_NFLY01000051.1, read as the reverse complement.
TTTATCCAAGTTCAAAACACAATATGATGAATATTTGATAGCAGTAGCCCCGAGTTCATCATTCGAAAATGAAAAACGTGGTTTTGCTCCAATGGAAACCATAGCCCATACATTTTCACAACATGTGTTTACAGGATTATATAAAAAAGAAGCATATAAACAAAGTGGCTTATCATTTGAAGAGAGAAAAAATGTTGTTCATAAAATAGGTATTCATCATCCAGAAGAACTTCAAGGGAAAAAAGTTTTAATTTTTGATGATGTGGTCACATCATCATCAACATTAACAGCTTGTCTATCTCTCATTAAGACAGGCCATCCTCAATGCATCGAATTATTAGTCTTATCAACAAAAAGCTTTCAAACAATATAAATGTACATTTCTTATAAAGAAGTGTACATTTTCATCATTTTCTATATGAGGAAAAAGTATTATAATAGAGTCAGAATAGGAGATGAAAACAATGAAAGTTCTTTTAATTAATGGTAGTCCTCGTCCAAGAGGTTGTACTTATACGGCATTAAATGAAGTTGCAAAGACATTAGAACAGGAAGATATTGAAACAGAGATCATTCAAGTTGGTCAAAAAGATATTCGTGGTTGTATTGGTTGTCGTCAATGCAAAACAAATGGACAATGTGTTTTTGATGATGAGGTCAACGTAGTTTCAAAGAAATTTGCTGAAAGTGATGGTATTGTCATTGGCAGTCCTGTGTATTATGCCAGTGCCAATGGAACTCTGATTTCTTTTCTAGATCGTTTATTCTATAGTACTTTGGCAGATAAAACAATGAAAGTTGGAGCGGCCGTTGTCAGTGCCAGACGTGCTGGAACAACAGCTACTTTTGATGAATTGAATAAATACTTTACAATTTCTCAAATGCCAATTGTTTCTAGTCAATATTGGAATATGGTGCACGGCAATACACCTGAAGAAGTCCAACAGGATTTGGAAGGATTACAAACGATGCGTACTTTAGGTAAGAATATGGCTTTTCTTATCAAAAGTATTCAGTTAGGTAAAAAGCAGCTAGGATTGCCAGAAAAAGAAGAAACAGTTCATACAAACTTTATTCGCTAAAAAAATATAATTTCCAGGGAAATGACTATAAAAAAGATAAACTTTGATAGAAAGAAAAATAAAATTCATCGACAGGATCTGCGTTCTTTTTTAAAATCAATCATTTATAATAGACACAACCATGAAGTAAAGGAGTTGTGAATATGCAAGGTAAAGTAAAATGGTTTAACGCTGAAAAAGGATTTGGGTTCATTGATCGTGGTGAAGGAAAAGATGTTTTTGTTCATTATAGTCAAATTATACAAGATGGATATAAATCTTTAAATGAAGGTGAACTGGTAGAGTTTGAACTTTATTCAACAGAACGTGGTTTGCAAGCCAGACATGTTGTGAAAATTTGATGAAATTGAGATATGTAGAAAGCATATCTCTTTTTGTTTTGTTCATGAATTTTACATGATATTTACTTTGTTTTCTTACCTGTCTTTGGCAGTTTTAAATAAAAAAATGGTGCTAATTTGATATTTCTATCGAGTTAGCATCATTTTTATTTGCCTGGCTGTCAGATAATAATTGGTTATTGGTTGATTTAATATG
>NZ_NFLY01000050.1:0-20660 GCF_002161155.1 Massilimicrobiota sp. An105 | reverse complement strand
CCAATGTCGTCAATTTAAAATGGTAAAAGGATATGTTTAGCCAATTTAGTATCTAATCATATCCTTTTTGTGTTTGAAAACGCTAAAAAAGCGTACAAATACCCCTTGATTTTTGATGATTTTTTTTAAATTTTAGATTATAATTTATATAGATAAGGTGTCTATACTACTCTCATGATTTGATGCGAAGAAATTTGTTTTTAACTTTCTTTATGCTTGGATTTCTTCTTCCATCGACCCTGAACTTAAGTGGGCTTGGCAATTTGATATAGACACCCCATCTTGGATAGAGCCTATTTGGTCGAATAGGCTCTTTATTTTTTGCAGCTTTTTTTATTATTTTTTCTAACAGTTCTTTTATCTTTTGCTTCTGATTTAACAGCTTCGGCAAATTGGCTCTTAGCAGCTGAATTAAATTATTTATGTTTGTTTGATACTTATACTTTGGTGTGTGCACTACAATCTTATCTGATTCCTTTTTTATCATTGCAGCTAAATTATGCACTAGGACCTGTGAATGCATCTCCTGTAATATGAGTTCTGGTTTCTCACTGGTTATTCTCTCCATCTCAAGCTTGTTCTTTAATGTGTCATACCCTGTTTCCTCTGTCCATCTATGGCCATAAAGAACTATTATCTCCTTTCTTGGCCACTCATCACTGCTGAGATTGGTAAAAAGTATTATTTCTTCATCTTCTTCATTTTTCTTTAATTTCTTGATTTCTGATTTCTTATATTTGATGACTCGTATCCTTAGTTTTCTATGTTTTCTAGCATATTCCCTGACTTCATCGATTTTAAATCGATTGATCCACTGATCATCAAATTCAACATTTATCCACCCATCTTCTTCAATCTGCTGAAGATGTTTTTTATAAAAGTTCGGTTTCCCTCTAAAGCAATAAAAATCGTTGTTCATTTCAAAATAGAAAAACAAATCACTTGCATCATAATTCCTATCCGCCAGAAACAGCCTTTTTTGTTTGTCCAGTAATTGATGAACATCATCCATCTGTTCATAAGCCATTGGGAGTTCAGCTTTTCGATATGATTGGATAGATAGATTGATATAGATGCCATTGCATATATCATAAAATCCAGATATTCTTGGATTTGTTCTTCTCTGCTGATGTTTATGCAGACCTTTATCGCCAAATGCTTTAATACATTCAGGCGTATCAGGTGCTTCACCGGTAGAACCGTCAATGGCAACAGCGGTATATCCTTTAATTGTATCATATTCATTATTATTATAATAATACTGGCATAGCTGATGGTTAAGATATGGAAATACTTTATAACTGAGTTTTTCCTGTGCCTGAAATATTGCCTGTTTTGAAACTGATTTATCCAGAGCGTCAAATCCAGAAAAATAGTGATTGATTTCATTAGAAACAGTATGCCCATTTCTTGAAAACATAAATTTAAGAAGTCCTGGTAGCCCAAGCTTTGATTCTCTGATGAAATAGTTAGGCTGTTTTCTAGCTATATCAAAAGTATCAGGATGAGATAAAAGAGAATAGAAATATTCAACAATAGAAGTGATAGACATTAATGTTCATCATCATACACAAGTCGAGGTTTTTTCTTTGCATACATAGCCTTGAGATAAGGTAGCTGTTCTTCGGTCAGAAGACCAAAAGAACGGATGGTGCGATGTTTGATTTTACCATTTTCTCGATAAGCTTCGACCAATGAGCAGTAATAAGTACCTTTTTTTCCTCTATTATTTGGTACAGCCTTCACAAACATAAAACCACCTCTTTCTATACTACAATTATATCATAAAATCATTGAAAATTCTATCAATATAGCCAAAATATTCTTTTATATTTTAAAATTAAAAAGTCGATAGATGTCTTAATAGATTTCTATCGGCTTATAGCTTCTTAAATTGACGACATTGGTGACTAGAATAATCTTTTCTCCTTTTATAACAAATATACTTATCTACATAAGGAATATTAAGATTATCAGCAGATGTTATCATGACAATCTTAGGTTTAGATTTATTATTTTTAAAAGGTATTGTTCTAGAGAAAACACGATTAAAATATGTTCCTGCATCAGAAAAAATGATAATTAAAGTATCTTCATGAGAATGAGATATGTAATCTATTTGATCAGCAAATTTAATTCTTGTAAAAATCATTTTCTCACTTGTTTGAAGATCATATTGCATATTTAAAGCAACATTTTGAGAATGCATATATCCAAATGCAGCAACGTGTTTATATTGATATATATCAATAACGAGCTCTTTGATCTGTTTATCTAATTCTGTAGAATAAAGCATATTTAAATTATCTATAACTGATAAAGTATATGATTTAGATAAACTTTGTTCATCAAAACTTTTGAAATCAAATTTATGATGTGCATGCTGGTATTCAAGAGGAATTTTTGCTATTTGGGTTTTTAAAGAATTAAAATCATTAAGGCCAATCTCTCTACAGAAACGTGAAACACTAGAATTAGAAACATAACATGTTTTTGCAAGTTCAGATATAGAGAAATCCTCTAGATTCCTAATGTTTTCTATTAAGAATTTTGCTATTTTATAATTATTAGAATCTTTAGGTTCACTATTGATTGTTGATAAAAGTATGATAACGAGATTAAACATAAAAAATCCCTCCTTAATTTGACATGATTATATCATGTAGAAAAGGGATTTCACAACATTAATTTTTTATGACTATTGTTTTTGCTATCTTATCATGAAAAGATTGTGATTTTTTATTAAAATAAGCATAAATAATAGAAATAAGTGTTAAACCATAGGCAATATATTGAAGAATTTGAGCAACTTGCATAAATCCAAAAAATTCAATGAGCTTTCTAATATATGAACTTGTTACAACAATACCACCTTCTAAAAGAGTTGATCCAATCAGTTCTCTTTTTAACATACATGCTAAATTTATATCTTCTCTTTCTTCAGTAACAACTTTGACTTTGCATATTTTTTTACCAATTGTTTGACCTTTCCAAAGATATGTAGGAATAACTATATAATAGAAAACACCTACAAATATTCCAAATAGACCTAAAAATAAACCGATAGAGAAAGAATAGTGTGATAAATCAAACATATATGGCTTTAAATAATCACCATCTCTTAAATAAAATGTTATAGGTATAACAACAATCATATGGGTAATATACCAATCTATAATCATTGCAACACATCTTCTTACTCTTGTTTCTATAATATCCATCTTTGTTTCAGGTTTTATTTTTTGTTTTTTCTTTTTTGACATAATCATCACTCCATAACATGATTATATCAAATATAAATATATTATTTTTTATTTTTCCAAAATTTGGAAAGTATATATGTAAAAAATGACTATAAACTCTGCAGAGTTTATAGTCACCAATAATTACATTCTATGTTCTGGGTAATCTTTCATATCTAATAGAGAAGCAGCATCTTTATCACAAATAATAGTAAAGTTAGGATGAAGTTTTAAAATAGTAGATGGTAATTCATCAGAAATTGGAGAATCTAACATTTGTTTTAAAATTTCAGCTTTTTCTTTACCAGTTACAATCATAACAAGATGTTTAACTCTCATCAAACTTTTTGGTCCCATAGATAATGTGATAGGAAGATGTTCTCTTGCTGGATAAGTTGGATTTACAGCATTTTTTGTTTTTCTATCCATAGGGTAAGTATAGCTATCCATTGGTGTACATCTTGGACAGTTACTACAGAAATGTCCATCCCAACCTAAACCAATTAACATCACATCTAAACCACCATGTTCTCTGATATCCCAATCATAAGTTTCCCAGTTTTCCATAGTCGTTGTATGAATATGATCTTCTGGAATATGTGCATCTTTGAAAAATAATTCTTGCATTTCATCCCAGTTAGGACCATATTTTTTATCTTGATATGGAGCTTCATCAAATAGATAATAATGAATATTTTTAAACTTATCTTGATCTTTAACTTCTGGAATCATCATTTGATAAAGCATTTTAGGAGAACGACCTGCTGTTAAAGAAATATTAACTCTCTTATCTTGCATCATAGCTCCTAATAAGATGTGCATTGCACTTTCACTCATTTTCTTTTCAGATTCTTCAATAATTAATTTCATATTTTTTCCTCCTTATGAATCTGTATATCATAAGAAGATAACACTAACACACACCACTCATTATAGATTATATATTTATTTTGTCAATCAACAATTTAAGAAAATAATACAAATTTTTGATTAAATTTGTTAAATATACAAAAACAATTATAATATTATATATGATTATAATTATAATAATCAATATATTTCCAAAAGTTGGAAATGTTTTCAATTATATGGAAAAATGATGTCAAATTTTGTGTTTTTTTATATAATCAAAACAGTTAAATGAAAGGGGAGATTGATATGAATTTTATGGAAAAGTTTAATGAACTTGCGAATCGTACCTTAGTCCCTGTAGCTAATAAGTTGGGAAACCAAATTCATTTGGCTTCTATTCGTGATGGTATGGTTGTAGCAATTCCATTGTCTATTCTAGGTGGGGTTTGTTTAATTATTTCAACACCGCCATTTACTCCAGATACATTGCCAAACTGGGGATTTATTAGTGACATGTTGATGGGTTGGTATAATTGGGCTCAAACATATAAAGCAGCTTTACAAGTACCTTACAACATGACAATGGCGTTAATGGGGTTATTTGTATGTTTTGCAATTTCTTATAATCTTGCAAAAAGATACGATATGGCACCATTGAATGCATCTATTGTGACTACTGCAGTATTTTTAATTGTATCTGCACCTTCTATGTCTGCTGTTCCAGCTAGTGTGATTCAAGAAGGAACTGCTGTAACTGATATGTTAACTCAAGCAGGAAGTTATATTCCAACAACATTCTTGGATGCTAAAGGTATTTTTACAGGAATTATTTGTTCTATAGGCTGTGTAGAAATTATGCGCTTCTTACTTAATAAGAACATTAAATTCAAAATGCCTGAAGGGGTACCACCTGCAATTACATCATCATTTGATGCAATTATTCCTTTATTTGTATGTGTTATAATTTTCTATGCAATATCATTAATTGTACAAAACTTTAGTGGTGAATTATTACCAAGTATGATTATGACAATATTAGCACCTGCAGTATCAGGATTAGATTCATTAGTAGGTATTTGTTTAATTACTATTATTGCACAAGTATTCTGGTTCTTTGGTTTACATGGTGCAAGTATTACTCAACCAATTAGATTACCATTTATGCAAATGTATTTAATGGCTAATATTACTGCATTTAGTGCAGGTGAACCTATTGTACATTTCTTTACGCAACCATTCTGGTCTTATGTTATTACATTAGGTGGTGGAGGTGCCACTTTAGGATTATGTCTCTTATTATTAAGATCTAAATCAGTAGAATTAAAGACATTAGGTAAATTATCTATAGGTCCAGCAATATTCAATATTAACGAACCAATTATCTTTGGTTTACCAATGGTATTAAATCCATTGATGATGATACCATTTATATTTGTACCAGTTGTTAACTCTATTATTGCTTATGGTTTAATGGCAGTTAATTGGGTAGGTAAAGGTGTTATTGAAACACCATGGACAACACCAGCACCATTAGGAGCTGCATTAGGATGTATGGATATTAAAGCGGCATTTATGGTTATTGGATTAATTATATTAGATATGGTTTTATATTATCCATTCTTTAAATTAATGGAAAAACAAAAATTAGAAGAAGAAGCTTCAAAAGCAAATTCATAATCAAAAGAAGATAAACGACTAACACACATTATAACCGTACTTTTTGTACGGTTTTTTAATTCAATAAAAGCTCTTCAGGTATTGTTTGTTTTTTGATATTCGTTTTAGAAATCGAACGATATTTATGATTTATTTTACTGTACATATACAACTTTTTCTTTTTGAATTTATTGAATGTCTAAGAATGTTTATATACAATAAAGAGAGAGGTGAGATTTATGGATGAAAATATGCAAATAATCAAAGATATATGTTTAAAAGAAACAAGTCAAAATCCAATAAAAATTGTGAAAAAATTGATGAAAATTGAAAATATACCAATTCATGGACCTGTTCATCATATTATTGATGGATATGCTTTTTTGACTGCTATGCATAATGTAGGAGTTGAATTTGATTTTCCAAAAGCCTTAGATGAACTAGAAGTCAGAGGAAAGAAAATGCCAGGAGCAACTTGTGGGCAATGGGGAATTTGTGGATCAAGTTCTTCTGTTGGTGCAGCTTTAGCGATTATTCATCAGACAACACCTTTATCAGATAATGAATATTATAAAGATAATTTAAAACTGACTTCATTAGCACTTGGCAACATAGCTGAAGTTGGAGGACCAAGATGTTGTAAAAGAAATGCTTATCTTTCGTTAAAAACAGCTATCAAATTCGTTGAAGAAACGTATGGTATTCTATTAGAAGATACTGATGAAAAATGTGAGTTTTCTCATTTGAATCAACAATGTATCAAAGAAAGATGTCCATTTTATCATCACTAACAGATATAAGAATTTATTATTAAAAGAAAAATGACTGATTTTCAGTCATTTTTTACTCTTTAACGTATTTATTCATAAATTCAATAATTGTGCTTTCACATAATTGAGGATCAACCAAATAGCTTTGCGCATGACCAGCACCCTCAACAATCAATAAATCTTTATCAGCACTACATGCATTATAAAGATCATAAACCATATAGGTTGGCACAAAATTATCACGATCACCATGTATAAATAAAGTTGGTGTTTTAGATTTTTTAACTTGTTCAATTGTTGAAGCTTCTTTGAAGCTATATCCTACACGTTTTTTACTTAATAAAGTTGCAGTTGGTAAGACAAGAGAAGCAGGAATATGTCTTTGATGAAGTTCATGTTTAAATTCATCAAGAACACTTGTAAATCCACAATCAGAAATAATACATTTGACATCATCAGGAAGTTCTTCACCACTAGCCATGAGAACAGTGGCACTTCCCATTGATATACCATGTAAAACAATTTGTAAATCTTTATGAAAATAATCTTTAACCTGATGAATCCATTGAATACAATCTAATCGATCTAACCATCCAAATCCAATATATGTTCCTTCACTTTCTCCATGAGCACGATTATCTGGCAATAAAATATGGAATCCTAGATCATGATAAAATTTAATATAATAGGCATATTCTTTTAAATTATATGAACGATAACCATGAACAGCAATTAATACTTTATTTGTATCTCTATCAGCTTTTAAAAATTTAGCTTTAAGTTTTAAACCGTCATTTGAAGTCATTTCCCATGTTTCAAAATGTTGTTGTTTTAACCAAGGAAGATATTTTTCAATACGTGGATCAACTTTTGGTTTCATTTTATTAAGTGGTGTGCTTTTATGACAGGCAAAATCAATTGCAGTGACTCCAACAAAACCAATAATAGCTCCAGATATTAAAGCACCATAAGCAAGAGTTTTCTTTTTCAATATCATCATTCCTTTCTTAATGATAATATTATAACATAAATTTATACGAAAATAATACTCTTTTTCAACTATAATTAATATAGGTAGTGAAAATATAATGTATCAAAAAGATGGATATATTTTAAGAATATCAAAAAATGAAGATACTGATGAATCTTATAAAGATGATTGAAATTTACATTTTAGTATAAAGTAAGAATATATAAACAATGAATAAAAATGCTTTTTATATTTATGGAATTTGAGAATAGTGTTAAAATAGTAGTTATATAGAAAGATAAATATATAAATACTATGTATAATTAGCGACAATACAATAGGTATTTCTAACTATCTTTTCATTTGATTTCTATTTTTTTATCAATTTATATTATTCTTCTCTTTAAAAAATAATATAATCATATAATGAAATTGAATTTTTAAAAAGAGAAGCTTCATGATTGATGAGATAGAAAAACAATTAATCAATGATGTTTTATGAATTGCTGTTGACTTAACTAAAAAAACATCTTAAAACTTTAGATAGTTTTGTCTTAAGGAATATAGTTTTAGTAAGATGAGATGAAAAAGTTCTTTAACTGGAATTTATCCAAAATATTCTTTTAAAATAATTTATATGATGAAAATAGAAAAATAGTAATAATGAAATATAGGATGATTATATATGACAACAAAAGAAAAAATTAAAGATGCTTTTATTGCATTGGTCATTGAAAAACAAACAGTTAAAATCTCTGTCAAAGATATTGTAAAAAGAGCCAAAATATCAAGACGTTCTTTCTATAATTATTATGCAGATCGACAATCTATAACAGAAGATATATATATTGAGACTATAGAAAGTACAATTAAAGAATGTTTTGATAAAAAAATGACTACAGAAATGTTTATTACAGAGATTTATAAAGCTTTTTTTAAAAACAAAAACTTTTTCATCGTTGCTATAAAAGATGATGAACAAAATTCTTTATTTGATACAATTATTGAAAGAAATCAAATAGTATTTTCTTATTTATATAAAGATATTATTCAAGATCAAATCAAATTAGATTATTTATCATATAAATATGCTTCTACTCAAGTGATGCTTCTCAAGAAATGGTTAAATAATGGGATGGTAGAATCACCTGAATTTATGACTGAAGTCTATCTTGATTCACATAAAAATTACGAAAATATGCATGAGTCTATCATTAATAAAAAAACAAACTGGTAGTCTTGATATTACACATTTTATAGAAAATGTAAATTGAACACTTAATCTATTTTGTTAAAATATTTTTAAGGAGGATGTTTTTATGACAAAAATGATGAAATGTGCAATTTATAATTCTGTTCAAAATGTGACTGTTGAAGAGAGACCTATTCCAGAAGTCAAAGAAAATGATGTTCTTGTGAAAGTGTTAAGAGCTGGAATCTGTGGTTCTGATGTTGGTATCTATTATCATGGTGGTGAAAACTATGGTGTATTTCCCGGATCACAATTTGGGCATGAGTTTGTAGGTATTGTTGTCGAAAAAGGAAAAAATGTATCTGATGATATTAAATTAGAAGAAAAAGTATTTGTTGATCCTGTCATGAGTCAACCGTATGGAGTTGCTGGTTCAACTATGGCAGGGGCATTTTCTGAATATGCTTTGGTACAAAATGCAAAAATTGGTGTGAATCTATACCCACTTGATGATGATGTCGATTTAGATCAAGCGGTTATTATTGAACCAATGTCTGTTGGAGCCCAAGGAGCATTAGCATTTAATCCTAAACTTGACGACAAGATTGTTGTGCTAGGTGCAGGTCCTATTGGATTAGGGGCTACTGCGGGATTGCTTGGAAGAGGTATAAAAAATGTTGTTGTCGTAGATAGAAATGAATTGAGATTATCCAAAGCAGCATTATTAGGAGTAAAAACAATTAATACCTCTACTGAAAATTTGAAGGATAAATTAATAGAGATTTTTGGTACTTATCCAAGTTATGATCCAATTCCTGATGTGGATATGTATGTAGACGCAGCAGGAGCTCCACCATTATTATCAGAAGTATTTAATTATGCGAGAAATCATACAAAATATGCAATAATCTCAGTATTCCAAAAGGTTGAATTAGAAGGAAGACCTTTTATTGCAGCCCAACCAATTATTTATGGTTCTCAAGGTTATACGCATGAGACAATTGTTGAAGTTATTGATCATATATTAAATAAAAAAACGCCAATTGCTTCTATTATGGTGACACATAAATTTAAACATGAAGATATCAGTAAAGCATTAGAATTTGCGGCTTCAGGACAAGGAATTAAAGTTATTATTGATTACGAACTATAAAATAATCTTATACAAATAAATAATAATTTTGACCCATGTGAAAATATCATATGGGTTTTCTTTTACAAATTCATATATAGAATATCATATTGAAAATGAAGAAAATATTTCAAATAAAAAAGCATGCTCATAATTCCTCATTTACAAAGAGTCATTGTACAATAAAAAATGAATATTGAATAAACTGAAAAGAGCAAGACTTTATAAAAAATATGGGGTTTATAAATTATAAAATTTATTGAGAGCCCACCATCTTATAAGCGTGATGAAGTTATTCGCTTTGTAGAAGCAAAAGATCATTATGATTTTATTTTCTTTGATTAAAGGGAGCATATTATTGAAAAAGTGTTATTTTAAAATGACATCATGTTTCTTTAGATGTCTTTGTCTTCAACCAAAGAGCTATTCATACTTATGAAAAAGTAGGCTTTAAACATGAGGGTGTATTAAGAGATGCTATCAAAGATGGAGATCAATACGCTGATGATATTTTAATGTCTATTTTAGAAGATGAATGGAGAGAAATGAAATCTCAAAAACATTCATAAACTCTACATATTTTTATGTTATGATATATAAGAGGAGAAGATTTTTATGAAAAAGTTAATAGAAATTTTTGGGCTAGGGGTTTTAATGATTTTAGGTGGTTCATTAGCTGAATATGCTATTTCTTCATTTTCAGTAGTTTTTATTTATAGTGGTGTGTTTGTTTTGATTTGGGGTTTAGGATTATTTTATTGGAAAGTGATTCAAAAAGGTATGAGATGGATCAAAGAACTTAAAAATATTTCAAAAGAATAATAATAAGGCGATAGAAAATAAAGAATCTATCGCCTATTTTTTATTTTCAAGTGATATTTGTATAATTTTAAAGGCATTTGTGTTAGAATATCAGCTAAGGTGATGAAGATGACAAAAGTTGTATTAGAAAATCAAATGAATGAAATTTGTGATGTGATTCAAAAAGGTGGTATTGTGGCTTTTCCTACTGAAACAGTTTATGGCGTAGGTATTCATTTTAATGATGAAGAAGCATTAGATCGTTTAATGGAAGCAAAAAATAGAGATTATTCTAAAGCGATTACTTTGATGGTTGCGGATAAAGCAGATATTTCTCAGTATGCTTACATTAGTCCACAGGCACAAAAGATGATTGATCAATTTATGCCTGGAATGATTACGTTGATTTTTAAGAAAAAAGAATCTGTTCATGATAGCATGACAAATGGAAAATCAACCATAGGAATACGTATTCCAGATAGTGAATTTGTTTTATCTTTATTAAAAAAGGTAGGACCTATGTTAGTTACAAGTGCGAATTTATCTCAACATTCTAATACAACTTCAACTCAAGAAGTATTGAATCAATTGGATGGACGTATTGATTTAGTCGTTGATGGTAAAACATCTGATAACATTGCCAGTACAGTTGTTGACGTGAGTCAAGATGAAATCAAAATATTAAGAGCTGGAAAAATAACAAAAGAACAGATAGAGGAGGCAATAAAATGAAAATAGCAGTTGCATGTGATCATGGGGGATATCGTTTAAAAAATGTATTAATGGAAGAAATGAAAAAACAAGGATATGAAGTTGTAGACTTTGGAACATATAATGAGGAAAGCTGTGATTATCCTGATTATGCTGCCAAAGCTGCCAAAGCTGTCGCAAATGGAGAATGTGAAAAAGGTGTTGTCGTTTGTGGTACAGGTATTGGTGTTTCTATTACATGTAATAAAGTCAAAGGTATTCGTTGTGCATTAGTTCATGATGTGTTCAGTGCCAAAGCAACAAGAGCTCATAATGATACAAATATGTTAGCAATGGGGCAAAGAGTGATTGGAGAAGGTTTAGCATTAGAAATCTTAAATGCGTGGCTACATACTGATTATGAAGGTGGTAGACATGATCAAAGAATTGCCAAAATGATGGCTTTGGAGAGTGAATAAAGATGAGAGATCAACAAGTTTTTGAAAGTGTAGAAAGAGAATTAAATAGACAAAGAAATAATATTGAGTTAATTGCTTCAGAAAACTTTGTATCAGAAGAAATATTAGAATTAGCTGGAAGTGTTTTAACAAATAAATATGCAGAAGGATATCCAGGTAAGAGATATTATGGGGGATGTCAATTTGTAGATGAAGTCGAAACTTTAGCAATCAATCGTTTAAAGGAATTATTTGGCTGTGAATATGCAAATGTTCAGCCTCATAGTGGGGCTCAAGCCAATACAGCTGTTTATTTGGCATTATTAAATCATGGGGATAAAGTGTTAGGAATGTCACTTGCTGATGGGGGACATTTAACACATGGACATCCACTCAATTATTCAGGAATCAATTATGAATTTTATAGTTATGGTGTTTCTCGTGATACAGAAACGATTGATTATGATGAATATAAGAGAAAAGTCGAAGAAATCAAACCAAAGTTAGTTGTTGCAGGAGCAAGTGCCTATTCAAGAATTATTGATTTTGAATATATGGCCAAGATTGCTCATGAAAATGGTGCTTTATTTATGGTAGATATGGCACATATTGCTGGTTTAGTTGCTGCTGGTTTACATCCTTCACCTTTCCCTTATGCTGATGTTGTCACAACAACAACACATAAAACATTAAGAGGACCACGTGGTGGTGTCATTATGTGTAAAGAAGAATTAGGAAAAGCGATTGATAAAGCTGTTTTTCCTGGTATGCAGGGTGGTCCATTAATGCATATTATCGCAGCGAAAGCCGCATGTTTCTATGAAGCTTTACAACCAGAGTTTAAAGATTATGCGAACCAGATTATGAAAAATGCCAAAGCATTAGAACAATCTTTAAAAGAAGAAGGATTTAGATTAGTGGCTGATGGAACGGATAATCATTTAATTTTAATTGATGTTAAAGCAAGTTGTGGCATGAGTGGAAAAAAAGCGGAAAGATTGCTTGATGAAATTCATATGACAGCTAATAAAAATGCGATTCCATTTGACACTGAGAAACCTTTTAAAGCAAGTGGTATTCGTGTAGGAACACCAGCGATGACAACAAAAGGTTTTGATGAAAATGATTTTAGAGAAGTTGGTAAAATTATAGCGTATCGTTTAAAAAATGAAGAAACAGATAGTGTTAAGGAAGAATGTTTAAAAAGAGTGAAAGCATTAACTGATAAAGTGACAATGTATCAAGATAAAACATATTTGAAATAAGAGAAGTTTAATCTTCTCTTTTTTGATTATTGATCATGAAGATGGATAAAGATAGGCTTTATAGGGATAATTTGATATAATGATACTAGAAATGAAAGAAAGAAGGGATTAGAAATGGAAACAATTATTTTAAATCATCCTCTTATTGATCATAAGTTGACCATTATGAGAAATAAAGAAACAGGTACAAAAGAATTTAGACAGAACTTAGATGAAATTGCGATGTTAATGGCTTATGAAGTGACAAAGAGTTTACCATTACAAAATATTGAAATTGAAACACCAATATGTTCTATGACTGGTAAAAAATTAGTCCGTCCTATTGTTTTGGTTCCTATTTTAAGAGCAGGTCTTGGTTTAGTTGATGGTTTTAAAACAATGATACCAACAGCCAAAGTTGGACATATAGGAATGTCAAGAAATGAAGAAACTTTACAGCCAGAGGAATATTATGCTAAATTTCCTTCGTGTTTAAAAGAAGCTGATGTGATTGTCCTTGATCCAATGTTAGCAACAGGTGGCAGTGCTTGTGCTGCTATTACAAACATTAAAAAAAGAGGCGCTAAAAATATTAAATTTGCTTGTCTTGTGGCTGCTCCAGAAGGTATTCAGGTGATTGAAACTGAGCATTCTGATGTGGATTTAATTGTTGGAGCACTAGATGAGAAACTGAACGATAAAGGCTATATTGTGCCAGGATTAGGAGATGCTGGAGATCGTTTGTTTGGAACAGATTAGCTATATGTCAAAATTGTATAGTGTGAATAATGGTATGATTTAAGTTATCTTGACAAATACTAAAAAGAAATGACTTTTGAACTATATCTTGTAATCAAAAGATTTGTTATTTTTGATTATCCACGGTATAATCAAGATAGTGTTAAAATAAGGAGTGAGCAATGTGAATGAAAAAGATGTTCAAACAGAGTCTAAAAAAATCTTTTTAATCATGTTGCTCTTTTTTTGTTTGATAGGTTTAATATTGAAGAATATGGCCTATCCTTTAGGAGTCATTGTTGGATATATAATTTGTTATATCAATTTTATATTGACGATTAAATTTAGTCATACTATTTTGCAGGAAGGACATCATATTTTATTAATTATATTGATGTTTATGTTAAAATTATTTTTGATGATTGTAGGATTTATGATAGCTGTTATATGGAAAGAATACGTTCATCTTTTGAGTGTGTTTTTTGGTTATTTGATTACACCTATCACAATTCATTGGTTAAATTTAAAAACAAGAAAGGAGATGAAATAGATGCATATAGTGATTCAGACAGAATTGATATTTTCTTTAATTATCATGGCCATGTTAGCAGTCTTTTTTATTTATGCAGGAAGAAAGATTGCATTAGCAGATGCAACCAAAAGACCTAAAGGTTTAGTTCTGGTCGTTGAAACAGGTGTAGAAATGATTTATAACTATTTTAAATCAATTATGCCTAGTCGCTTTGAAAAGAACTATTATCCTTATTTTGCAATGCTGTTTTGTTATCTGATCGTGGCTAATATTAGTGGGTTAATTGGTTTTGATGCACCAACATCCAATTATTCTATTACGTTGGCTATGACAATTATTACATTTGTTTTGATACAGTTTAACGCAATTCGAAAAAAAGGAATTAAAGAATATATCAAGGGTAATGTTTGGCCACCAACGAATATCTTTGGAACAATAGCACCCTTAATATCGTTATCATTCCGTATTTTTGGTAATATTTTAAGTGGTAGTATTTTAATGTCGTTGCTTTATCAGTTTACAGGTTGGTTATCAAGTTTAATTATTCCAACGACAGTTAATTTTTTAGGACCAGTTATTGCGCCAGTGTTCCATGTTTATTTTGATTTATTTGCTGGTGTTATTCAGACATTAGTGTTTGTAACAATTTCATCTATATTAATCATGATGGAAAATGAAGATTGATCTTAACTATAAATATAGTTTTGATAAATAAAAAAATATAATGGAGGTAAATAAAATATGACAGATTTAGGTTTAGTTGCAATCGCTGCAGGAATTGCAGTATGTGCAGGTTTAGGTACAGGTATTGGTGAAGGTATTGCTGCAAGTAAAGCAGTTGAAGCAGTCGGTAGAAATCCAGAAGCTGAAGGTAAAATCAGAACAATGATGATTTTAGGTATCGCTTTAACTGAAACAGTTGCTATTTATGGATTATTGATTTCAATTATTTTAATCTTCGTATTCCCAGCTTTATATTTATAAAAAGGTGATTGACTTTTTATAAGAAGGGAGGCATACAATGAGTATTGATGTTGCAGGGAAATTATTCCCTAATCTTGCGACAATCGTGATTCAATTATTATCCACAGGTGTTTTATTGATTATTTTTAGAAAGTTCTTTTGGGCTCCAACACAAAAGTATTTTCAAAAACGTGCTGATTTTATCGAATCACAAATTCAGGATGCAAAAACATCTCAGCAAAAAGCAAAGCAGCTTATGTTAGAAAGTGAAGAACAGGCACGTCAATCTGCTAAAGAGTATCATGATATTATTGAACAGGCTAAAAATGATGCTTTAAAAATTCATGAAGATTTAGTTGCAAAGGCAAAAGAAGAAGCTGCTCGTAAGCTAGAACAGGCAGAAAGAGAAATTGAAGTTGAAAAACAACAGGCTAGAGAAGACATGAAGAAAGAAATGGTCAATATAGCTATTGAGGCAGCAACAAAAGTAATGAGTAAAGAAATGAATTCAAAGGAAAATCAACAAATGGTAGAAGATTTTGTTGATCAGGTTGTTCATTAATGGATACTATTGCAAAAAGATATGCTGAAGCATTATTTGCTTTAGCAAAAGAGGAAAATGCTGTCGAAACATATCAAAAAGATATGGAGAAAGTTGAAGATATCTTTCATGATCAAAGTATTTTACAGTTTTTTAGTCATGTTGCGATTCATGATGAAGATAAATATCAGGTATTGAATCAATGCTTAAAAGGACAAATTGAAGCATATGTCTATCAATTTCTTTTATTGCTGATTAAAAAAAGAAGAATCAAATATATTGTTTTGATTTGTCATCAATTTCAAAATTTATGTTATGAATACTTGGGTATTCAAGTTGGAAAAGTATGGAGTGCTTACGAACTTTCTCAAGCAGAAATAGAGAAAATTCAAGAAGCCATGTCTATGAAGACAAACAAGAAAGTCTTATTAAAACAAGCGATTGATCCATCTTTAATTGGTGGAATTAAAGTTGAGATTGATCATCATGTATATGATAATTCTATATCTTATAAGATGGGATTATTGAAACAGGAATTATTAAGAAAGTAGGTGAAAGTGTGGATTTAAGACCAGATGAGATTAGTTCGTTAATTAAGGAACAGATTAAACATTTTGCAGATCAAATAGAATCAAAAGATGTTGGAACTGTTATGACAGTAGGTGACGGTGTAACATTGATTCATGGTTTAGATAATGCCATGTTAGGAGAATTGTTGTTATTTCCTGGTGATGTTTATGGAATGGTTATGAATCTAGAAGAAGATGCTGTAGGTGCTGTTTTACTTGGTGATGAAGGTTCTATCAAAGAAGGCGATGAAGTCAAAAGAACAGGACGAATTATTGAAGTTCCTGTTGGTGATGGATTATTAGGGCGTGTTGTCAATCCATTAGGACAACCTATTGATGGACAAGGAGAAATTGTTTATCAGCATACACGTCCTATTGAAAAGATTGCACCAGGTGTTATGACAAGAAAATCTGTTGATCAGCCACTTCAGACAGGAATTACATGTATTGATGCGATTATTCCTATCGGTAGAGGTCAACGTGAGTTAATTATTGGTGATAGACAAACAGGAAAGACAGCTATTGCGATTGATACAATATTAAATCAAAAAGGACAGAATATTTATTGTATTTATGTTGCTATTGGACAAAAGAATTCTACTGTTGCTCAAATTGTTGAAAAATTACGTCAAGGTGGAGCAATGGAATATACAACTGTTGTATCTGCTGGGGCCAGTGAATTAGCTCCTGTTCAATATATTGCACCTTATGCAGGATGTGCTATGGCAGAAGAATGGCTAGAAGAAGGTAAAGATGTCTTGATTGTTTATGATGATTTATCTAAACATGCGGTTGCTTATCGTACAGTCTCTTTATTATTAAAAAGACCACCAGGACGTGAAGCTTATCCAGGTGATGTATTCTACTTACATTCAAGATTACTGGAAAGAGCTTGTCGTTTAGATGATGAACATGGTGGAGGATCAATTACAGCTTTACCAATTATTGAAACACAGGCAGGGGATATTTCAGCATATATTCCAACAAATGTGATTTCTATTACAGATGGACAGATATTCTTACAACAGGATTTATTTAACTCAGGAATAAGACCAGCTATTGACACTGGATTATCTGTCAGCCGTGTTGGTTCATCAGCACAGATTAAGGCTATGAAACAAGTATCAAGCTCTTTAAAATTAGAACTTGCACAATATAGTGAAATGCAGGCATTTGCACAATTTGGCAGTGATTTGGATGCTGCGACAAAAGCAACTTTGGAACATGGACAAAGAGTGAGAGAAGTTTTAAAACAGGCTCAATATTCTCCACGTAGTGTAGATCAGCAGGTTATGACATTATTTGCTTTAAAATATGGTTATACAAAACAAATTCCAGTTGCTAAAATCAATCAATTCATGGATGAACTTTATCAAAATATTCAAAATCAACATCCTGAAATGATAACAGATATTCAACAACAAAAATCAATCAGCGATGAATTATCTTTAAAAATGAAAGATGTTATCAATGCTTTTGTAGAAAATTTCTTAAAAGTGAATAAGGAAGGTTAGTTTATGGCTAATGATATGCAGTCTATTAAAAGACGTATAAAATCCGTTGAATCAACAAAGAAAATTACAAAAGCAATGCAGCTTGTCGCAACTTCTAAGTTGAGAAAAGCAAGAAATCAGATGGATGAATTAAGACCTTACTATAGTAAAATTCAAGAAACGGTAGGACAAATCTTAGAAAGCAATAAAGGTATGGTGGAAAGTCCATATTTAGTAGAAAATCAGGCAGGAAAGCATATTTATATTATTGTCACGTCAAGTTTAGGATTATGTGGTGGTTATAATGCAAATGTTTTTAAAACCATGGTTGAATGTTTAAAGCCAGATGATGAAATTTATATGATTGGTAGTAAAGGTGCAAGCTATTTAGCACATCATCATATTGACTATCATTCACAATATGTAGAATTAAATTCAACATTAGATTTCAAAGATGTCATTAGACTTGTTCATGAATTAACAAAACGTTATCAAAATCAAGAGATTGCAAGTATTCAAATGATTTATACAAAGTTTGTTAATAACTTGACATTCCAGCCATGTGTGATGGATTTATTGCCTGTTCATACACAGGATTTTGAAAATATGACTTTAACTAAAAAAGCGACTTTATTTGAACCAAGTCCAGAAGCTGTTTTGAATGATTTGATACCTATGTATTTACAGTCAGTTATTTATGGATATTTGGTAGAATCAGTGACAAGTGAAAATGCTTCAAGAAGAACATCTATGGAAAATGCTACAGATAATGCAGAAGATTTAATAGAAGAATTATTATTGAAATATAATCAGGCAAGGCAAAGTGCTATTACGAATGAAATTAGTGAAATCGTGGCAGGAGCCAATGCTTAATAAGGAGGTGCAGCATGTCAAATATAGGAAAAATCGTACGTGCGGTAGGTCCAGTTGTTGATATTGCTTTTGATGATGGACATTTACCAGCATTAAATACTGCTATTGAAATTGATAATAATGGCGAATTATTGACAGTAGAAGTCGCACAACACATTGGTGATGATGTGGTTCGTTGTATTGCGATGGGGTCTACTGATGGTTTAAAAAGAGGTTTGGAAGCCAAAGATACTGAGCATCCTATTTGTGTACCAGTAGGAAATGAAACATTGGGAAGAATGTTTAATGTACTAGGGCAACCGATTGATGAAAAAGAGGCATTACCTTCAGATATTCAAAAAATGCCAATTCATCGTAATGCTCCAACATATGCTGATCAAAAAACAGAAACAGAAATCTTAGAAACAGGGATTAAAGTTATTGATTTAATTTGTCCTTATATCAAAGGTGGAAAGATTGGTTTATTTGGTGGTGCCGGTGTTGGAAAAACAGTTTTAATTCAAGAATTAATTAATAATATTGCTTCGCAACATGGTGGTTTATCTGTATTTGCAGGTGTTGGAGAACGTTCAAGAGAAGGTAATGATTTGTATTATGAAATGAAGGAAAGTGGCGTTTTAAATAAAACAACACTTGTCTTTGGACAAATGAATGAACCGCCAGGATCACGTTTAAGAGTAGGTTTAACTGGATTGACAATGGCAGAATATTTTAGAGATGAACAACATCAGGATGTCTTATTGTTTATTGATAATATTTTCCGTTTTACTCAGGCAGGTTCAGAAGTGTCAGCATTGTTAGGACGTGTTCCATCACAAGCGGGATATCAGCCTACTTTAGCTACAGAAATGGGACAATTACAGGAACGTATTACATCGACAAAGAAAGGGTCTATTACATCAGTTCAGGCTGTTTATGTTCCGGCAGATGATTTAACAGACCCTGCTCCAGCAACAACATTTGCTCACTTAGATGCAAAAGTTGTCTTAGATCGTTCTATTGCTGCGTTGGGTATTTATCCAGCCGTTGATCCATTGAATTCATCATCACGTGCATTGGATCCATTGATTGTCGGAAAAGAACATTATGAAGTTGCTCATGGTGTTCAACAGATTCTTCAAAGATTCCAGGATTTACAGGACATTATTGCCATTTTAGGTATGGATGAATTAAGTGAAGAAGATAAAGTCACAGTTGCTAGAGCAAGACGTGTTCGTAATTATTTATCACAACCATTTACTGTTGCTTCACAGTTTACGGGATTAGAAGGAAAATATGTTCGTGTACAAGATACAATTCAAGGATTTAAAGAAATTCTTGAAGGAAAATGGGATCATTTACCTGAACAGGCTTTCCATAATGTCGGATCTATTGAAGAAGCAGTTGAGAAAGCAAAAACTTTAACAGATGGCAACATTTAAATTAAAGATTGTAACACCTAAAGGTGTTTATCAGGAAGTAGATGTTGAAATGCTAAATCTACGAACAACAACAGGGCAAATTGGTATACTTGCCCATCATATTCCTCTAGCCAGTAGCATAGATATATCAGAAATGAATTATGTTGATTCTCATCATGATAAACATTATTTTGCGATTGCAGGTGGTTTTGTTTATGTGGGTGAAGAAGATACAACTATTATCACAAGTGCTATTGAATCAAGTGATGAAATTGATTTATTACGTGCTCAAAATTCTAAAAAGAGAGCAGAGGATCGTTTAAAAACACCACAGGATATTGATGTTTTACGTGCTGAAATTGCATTGAAAAAAGCAATAACAAGAATAAATGTGAAAACAACACATCAAACATAGAGTTATCTCTATGTTTCAGGCTGTTGACAAAGTAAAAAAGTCAACAGCTTTTAGTTTTCAAATGAAAGAATATATGGTATTATATCCATTGTCGTGGATGACTTCTTTCCAAGTACGCAAACTTTGAGG
>NZ_NFLY01000005.1:0-85322 GCF_002161155.1 Massilimicrobiota sp. An105 | reverse complement strand
GATTTGGCACTTGAATTCAAAAAAGAAGTGGAAGAAGCTTTCCCAAATCATGAAGTCATTTGTGACCCACTTTCATTAAGTGTTGCTTGTCATATTGGACCTCATTCTTTAGCAATTGGCGCATGTAAAAAGATTTAACGGCTACTCAAAGAAGTAGCTTTTTTGTTAAATTCGTATCTTCTATTTGCATTTCACTATATTTTCAGTTATGATACAGTATGTCAATAAGATAGATTTTCATTTTTCAACAGTTTTTTATCATAATAATAGATAAAATAGAGAGCACTGATGAAAAAACATATGAAAAATGGTATAATATATATAAGTATAGATACTTTCATCATGCTGTTGAAAACTATCTCAAAAAGACATTCATTATAAATCAATAGAAAGAAAGGTGAGAATGAATGGCAGATATGCCTCAAAAACGTTCTTTTCAAAGAAGAACATCCTATAATAATAAAAACAAACACAAAAAAGAATCATTATCCACTGATACAAAAGTTTTTGCTTTAGGTGGTCTTAACGAAGTTGGAAAAAATATGTATTGCATTGAACACAATGATGAATTGGTCATTATTGATGCCGGTGTTAAATTTGCAGAAGATGGACTTCCTGGAATTGATTACGTCATTCCAGACTATACATATTTAAAACGTAACCAAAAGAAAATTAAAGCTTTACTGATTACACATGGACATGAAGATCATATTGGAGGAATTCCTTTTCTATTACAGGTTGTGAACATTCCTTTTATATATGCTTCACCATTAGCTTGTGCCATGATTAGAAGAAAGCTTGAAGAAAAACGTTTAACTCAAGCCACAAAATTGATTCAAATCAATAATCTATCACAGGTTAAAACAAAATATTTTAATATTGGTTTCTTTAAAACCAACCACTCTATTCCTGAATCTTTAGGAATTGTTGTGAACACACCTAATGGTCGCATTGTTTCGACTGGAGATTTTAAATTTGATTTAACGCCAGTTGGTGATCCTGCTGATTTTCAGGTTATGTCCTTTTTAGGTGAAACAGGTGTGACTCTTCTTTTAAGTGATTCTACGAATGCTGAAGTTCCTAACTTTTCCATTAGCGAAAAACAGGTTGCTTATAGTGTACAAGAAGAATTCAGAAAGACGGAAGGTCGCTTAATTGTTGCGACATTCGCTTCTAACGTCCACCGTGTTCAACAGATTATTGATGCGGCTGTTAAATTCAATCGTAAGATTTTAGTATTTGGTCGTTCTATGGAAAACAATATTCAGGTTTCTAGAAAACTGGGATATATTAAATGTCCGGACCGTTTCTTTATTAAAAATGATGAAGCTAAAAACTTACCTGATAATGAAATTTTAATTCTATGTACTGGTAGCCAAGGAGAAGCGCTTGCTGCATTAAGCCGAATTGCGAATGGAACACATCGTCAAGTTTCTATTAAACCAGGAGATACTGTTGTCTTTTCATCAAATCCAATTCCTGGAAATGCCAGCAGTGTCAGCAAAGTTATCAATAAATTATACCGTGCTGGTGCCAGAGTTTTAACTAATGAAGCCATCAATAACTTACATACTTCAGGACATGCCTCTCAAGAGGAACAAAAATTAATGTTATTATTAACACGACCTAAATATTTCTTCCCGGTTCATGGGGAATACCGTATGTTAAAAATTCATGCGAAGTTATTTGAAGAAGTTGGACTCACAAAAGGAAACGCCTTTGTTTTATCTAATGGTGATTCTATTCTTTTACACAATGAAGAAGCACGTCTTGGACCACGTATTCATGTTGATGATATCTATGTAGATGGTAATGATATTACTGGTTTATCTACTGCTGTCTTAAGAGACCGTCAGATTTTAAGTGAAGATGGTATGGTTTCAGTCCTTATTTCTATGGACTCTCGCGCTGGATGTTTATTAAATAAACCAATCATTATGTCACGTGGTTTTGTGTATATGCAAGATAGCAAGGATATGATTCGTGAAGCTGAGTTGTTGGTTAGTCGAGAACTTTCTAAATTATTAAAAAGAAAAACAACTTTTGGTGAAATCAAAAATACAATCAGGGATACATTGGCTCCTTATTTCTATCAGAAAACAAAAAGAAATCCAATGATTATTCCTGTCATTATGAATAAAAAAGTATGAAAAAGCTGATTAGACGATTAATTTTATTATTAATCGTCTTTGGTTTATGTTTTCTCGGTTATTATGTTTATGCCATTTCACCAGAAGATTATGAATTTCATGAACAAAAATATATAAGTTCTCTTGTTTCTTCACAATTAAATGGCTTTAAAATTGCTTTCATATCAGATGTTAATCTCACTGACCAAGATAGCATCACACGTTTTGAAAAAATTGTTGATGAATTAAATGAATATCCATTTGATATGGTTATCTTTGGTGGAGATTTATATGATGAACAAGTTTTTAAAGCTGATGAAGTTTCTCAAATCTTAAAAAAGATTCAATGTCAGTATGGTAAATTAGCTGTTCTTGGTGAACATGATGAAGCTTCATCATTAGAAGTCACACAAGTGTTGAATAATGGTGGTTTTGAAGTTCTCAGCAATGAAACAAGACCTATTTATTATAAGGAAACCAATTTTACTTTAGTTGCCTATGATGATGAATATGATTTTTCTCAATTCAAAACATCTCAAGATAAATTGATTCTTGGCATTTCACACCAGCCTGATACATTTACACAAGCCAAAAATGTTGTGGATTTACAATTATCAGGACATAGTTATGGTGGTTCTGTATATCTGCCTTATTTGGGCGCTATGTTCCCAATTGAGGGAGCTAAGACTTATAATCATGGAAAATATGAAGAAAAAAATGCGACATTAATCGTTTCTAATGGATTAAGCGGTCCTTCTTCATTCCCATATAAAGTGTTATGTCCAAATCAGGTGAATTTTGTTGTCTTAACTTCAAAAAGCAACGATACTTCTCAGTAATCGTTGCTTTTTTCATTGCTTTTCATACCGTATTTAAGATGATATAAGGCTTCTAATACTTCAAAGATATATGTAATAGAAAATTTACCAATCAATGAATGATGATCATTTCCTACTCTTAAAATCATATCGACCTTATCACTATATGGAAACTCCTCTAATTGTGTAATAGCAATCACATATGCTTCTGTCTTCACCAGTTCTCTCATTGTTTCAATATGATCTTTGAAAAAACCACCAGCAATAGAAGATACAATAATTAAATCACAATCCTTTAAAGTTTTATAAATGTTTTTTTGTTGTTCCAAAGGATACATAGCCACACAATCTTTACCCAAATAACAAAGTTCAATCTGTAATTGCATTGACACTGACTGAGTAAAGAAATTACCTGCAAAACAGATATGTTTGGCATCATGAATTTTATCTACAATATAGATCAAATCTTCATAACGAATATTATCATACGTATCCTGAAGATTGCGAATTACATTTTGAAAATGATTCTTAAAAATTTCTTTTCCTTCTCCTATTGTTTCAGGTGATGGAAGCTGATGATCGAAAAGTAATCTTTTTGCATCTTGATTAAAATAATGAAGATTCATTGTCACATCTTTTTTAAAATCAGCAAATGATTCATAATTCAATTTACGACAAAGTCTGGAAATAGTTGCTGTGGATACATAACACATTTTCGCAACATCAGTAATACTACTCTCTGGAATCTTATAAATATTCTGTAATATTTTCTTTGCTGCACCCCAATAAACATCATGAATATTTGTCATATTGATGAAGTTTATCAAATTATAGAAGGCACTTCTCATTGAGATTGTCCTTCCTCATATTTAATGACTGTAACCTCACCGTTTGTTAAACACAAACAATTCAGCTGACCTTTATTCCCTACTGCCAAACCACCATCAATTGCAATTTTATTATGATAATCTGGATCATACCAGATATCAAATGAATGATCATCATTAATAAAGCAACAAGGTGTATGTCCAAAGATGTACGTGTAATCTGGATTTGCTTCATTCAAATAGAAATATTCTCGAATCCATGCCAAAATTTCTTCATCATTTTCTTCTAATGGGATTTCTGGGTCTACCCCAGCATGTACCAATACATAGTGTTTTCCATTCAAATCTAATTCATAATAACTTGGCAATGAATCAATAAATGAAATTAATTCTTTGATAAACATACGTTTTAAATCAAAATACTCTTCATAAGGAATGTAATCTTTTTGTAAATACTCTCTAATACTATCAATTGTTTTATGCCCACCATTTTGTTTCCATAAACGATATGGGTTCGATCTTTCTGAATCCAAATCATTATATTTCAAAGCAGCCAGCATAGATTGACGCATCATAATTTCATGATTACCCTTAATCATATGAATATTATCCATCGCCTTTACAAAATAATAAATATCAATACTATTAGGTCCACGATCCATAATATCCCCTAATATATAAAGTTCATCATTTTCAGTAAAACCAATACGCTCTAATAACAATTGAAGCAATACAAATTGTCCATGAAGATCTGATATAACAAATATTCTTTTTTCCATATATCATCACCCCATTACATTCTATCATAATTATATTTTTTTATAAACTAAACCCACTTTTATTTTAAAAAAAATTATGTCTTTAAAAGAGAAATAGAGGTCAAAGACCTCTATTCTGTAATACGCACTTGGAAAACAATTTCAACAGTTGACATTGGATCAATAGATGGAATCACATAATAAAGTGTATGATTATCAATTGCGGGTGTTTGTTCATGACCATTAACATAAAATGAATCTTCCACATATTCCACATTTTCATCCATATAATCACTAAAGACAACTTGTGTTTCTTTTACCAATGATGGATTTTTAATTTTAATTGTATAAGTGAGTGTTTCTCCCTGACATGCTTCTTCTTTATCTACTTTTTTACAAATATGAAGTGGTTTTTTCACTAATGTTTCCACATCATTGCTGACACTTGTATGACAAGACGTTTTCACTTGTGCAGTATTGCACACACGAGAACGTTTCATAAATTTCCCTCCTTCCATTTATAAGTTATGCAAATTCATTGTGTTGTTCTGTTTATTTACAACGTTTCTTTTCTTTTTTTGTAAAAATTATCTATTTTTTAAAAAATAGTATATGATAAAAGAAGTAGGTGAGAAAATGATGTTTGATGAATTCTATCGTACAATTTATAATCAATTATTTTTTAAATGGATTCTGTGTCATGATAAGCAATACCAACAAGATCATATCCAGTATCATGTGGAAACAGAAAATGAAAAATTAAAAGTTATCTGTTTGTCTACAACAAAAGTGAAAGGGAAAATAACGATTTGGTATAATAATATCGTAGAAGAAGAGATTTTGCGTATCAAAGATGAAAAACTTGTCTTTTATTTACATTTTACGATTACTGATTTGGCACAATGTTATCACTTATTCCATAAATTTTATCAAACCATCATTCAGTATACCCAACAAAAAGAATGGAAAATTGCGCTCTGTTGTACTGGTGGTTTATCAACTTCTGTATTCATTGAAGAAATGCAACAAGTCTGTGAACTGGAAAACCTACATTTTCAGCTTGTTTCATTATCATTAGATCAGCTTTATCAAAATTATCAAAACTATGATGCCTTGTATCTGGCACCACAAATTGCACATATGGAACCTGAAATTCTAGCTTATACACAACATCAAATTCCAGTTTATTGTATTGATGCGACTTTATTTGCGACGAAAAACTATCGTGGCATTATTCAAACAATTCAAAAAAACATTCAAGCATAGATATATTCTATGTTTTTTTCATATCATTTTTACATGATTTTCCATATTTACTCTATGATTCTTTGTTATTTATTTTTTATATTTTAATAAAGGAGTTATTTCAATGAAAAGATTTTTACAAATCAGTTTATTATTTCTCTTTTTAATTGGTAGTATCATTTGCTTTATAAACAGGAGACAATATTCATAAACCTTTTGTTTATAAAAAATATTCATAATAAAACGGATAGCTCATTTTATTATAAACTATCCGTTTTTTTCATATATGGAAGATAACGCTGTTTATGTTTTTGATTCACATAAAAGCTGACATAGATTTCTTTTTCTAAATATTCAGTATGAAGTATTTCATATTGATATTCTATTTCACTAAAAATATGCCCTTCTTCATAAGGAATATAAACACTTATCAATTCATAATCTTTAAAGAGAATATCAATGATCATATTTTCTAAATCATCTAAATGCTTTTTCTCTTTCACTGAAACATCTATGCATATACCCTGTTCATGAACAATGGGCTGATGAACCAAATCCATTTTATTATAAACATAAATCATTGGAATATCCAAAGCATCAAGTTCTTTAAGAACTGATAAAGTTGTTTCTATTTGATTATGGTAATAAGGTGAAGACGCATCAATCACATGAATAAGCAAATCAGCATCTTTCACTTCTTCTAATGTTGAACGAAAAGATTGCACAAATGAATGTGGTAACTGATGAATAAAACCAACTGTATCACTCATGATGACATGATGCTTTTTCATATAAACACGTCTTGATGATGTCTGTAAAGTCGCAAAAAGCATATCTTTTTCATAGACCTTTTTAGAAGTCAAAGCATTCAATAAAGAAGATTTACCACTATTTGTATATCCTACTAAACAAACCACTTTTTCCTGGTGATGTTTTCTTAACTGTCTTTGTGTCTGACGCTGTTTTTCAATCATCGCTAATTCACGTTTAGCCTGCGTTAATTGACGACGAATACGACGACGATCTAATTCAATCTGCTTTTCCCCACTACCACGAAAACCCATACCTCCCTGTTGAGAATAAAGATTCTGTTTCATTCCTGCTAATCTGGGAAGTAAGTATTGAAGTCTGGCTATGCCGACTTCTAATTTGGCTTCTTTTGTTTTCGCTCTTGAAGCAAATATACGTAATATCAAATCACTACGATCAGTCACTTCTACCTGACATTGATCAGTTAAGTTTTTGATCTGCAAAGGTGTCAATTCTTCATTAAAAATCACAATATCATCTTGTTCTACTAATTCTTTAATTTCCATGACTTTCCCTTTACCAATATAATATTGAGGAGAAATCGTATCTAAGTTTTGTGTCACCACAGCTTTGACTTCAATATCACAGGCATAAGCCAATTGTTTTAACTCCTGCATAGATATATCAAAATCATATGGCATCTGTGGATATTGAACACCAACTAATATTCCTTTCATCTTTATTCACCTCTTTCAAATAAGGAGTCTTTATGAAAAAAGCTAATTATTATTTTACACTTTGTCTTGTTCTTTTTACAACTCTTTTTTCTTTTTTCAATATGTTCCAGATTGTCAAAGTATCTTCTCAGGTCATTCAGATTGTCCTTACTAATTTATTACCATCTTTATTACCCTTTATGATTTTAATTTCTTTATGTTTATCTTTAGGTATCTTTCAACTCATCAGTTATTTTATCCAATTTCTCTTTTCACCACTTTTTCATTTAACACCACATATGTCTTCTCTTTATTTTGTTTCTTTTTTCTGTGGTTATCCAACCAATGCAAAAATGTTAAGAGAATCCTATGAATTAGGTTATATTAATATTTCTCAACTACAACATCTTCTCTCCATAGCATCCTTTTCATCATTAAGCTTTATCTTTGTTTCCCTAAAACTGCCTTTTTCAGTTGCACTGATGATTTATATAAGTCATATTCTTCCAAGTATAATCAAAGCTGTCTTTTATCGTCAAGATTACCAATGGATGTCTTTTCATGAAAGTATTCAGCCAATCATTCATCCCCAGATGCGATTTGTAGAAGCCCTAAAAAAAAGTATTACATCTTCTTTAACAGCCTTTATATTTATTTTAGGCTATATGCTTGTCTTTCAATTTATTGGTTATAGCTTACAGACCATTGTTCATAACCCATTTCTTTTAAATATCATCAAAGGTTTTTTAGAATTCAGTTCCGGTTCTATTCAATTATTACAATATCAGCATCTGCTTGTCTATCCCTTTGTCAGCTTTTATTTATCATTTTCAGGATTATCAGTTTTAATGCAAGTGGATAATATTTTAGATGGTATCCCCTATTCTTTTAGAAAATATTTCATCGCAAGAGTGCTTCATGGACTCTCTTCATTTATTATTTGTTTACTTTTACAATACTTGATGATATAGAATGATTTCAACATCAGGATTATTTGACAATCATAGGATATATGGTATAATAATAGTAACCATTATTAATAAGGAGTGAGAGTATGTCTGAAACAAAGTTAAGATATTCTAAACAAAGGGAAACAATTTACGAAGTTTTAAAAAATGACTGGTCACACCCTAATGTGGATGATATTTATACACAAGTCAAACAACTGATTCCTGATATTAGTTTGGGAACTGTCTATCGAAATCTTAATTTATTAGCTGATCATAAAAGAATTGCACGCTTAGATATTGGTGATGGAGTTATTCATTTCGATGCACGTATTGAACCCCATTTTCATATGGTATGTGATGAATGTGGAACTATTCAAGATATCGTTTGTCAACAATCTACCCTGGATGAACTTATTAATAAGGTCAACGAACAATTCGAACATGATATTCACGGGGCACATATTTTGTTTCATGGAACATGTTCACATTGTTTAAAGAAAAAATCAAAGGAAGGAGGGCATTATCATGCCAACATTAAAAGGAACAAGAACTGCTAACAATTTATTACATGCATTTGCTGGAGAATCTCAAGCAAGAAATCGCTACACTTATTATTCTTCAATTGCCAAAAAAGAAGGATATGTACAAATTGCTAATATCTTCGAAGAAACAGCAAATCAAGAAAAAGAACACGCTAAAAGATTAATGAAACTATTAAATGCTGAATTAAAGGGAGAAGCTTTACATGTCGAAGGTGATTTCCCAATCATGCTTGGAACAACTGCTGAATGTTTAAAAGCTGCTGCTGCTGGTGAAAATGAAGAATGGACTGACATGTATCCTGAATTTGCAAAAATTGCTGAAGAAGAAGGATTCCCTGAAATCGCTAAAGTATGTCAAAGTATCGCTGTTGCTGAAAAAATGCATGAAGCTAGATACTTAAAATTATTAGAAAACTTAGAAAATGGAACAGTCTTCAAAAAAGACGAAGCTGTTATGTGGAAATGTAATAACTGTGGATTTATTTATGAAGGAACTGAAGCTCCTGAAAGATGTCCTGCTTGCGATCATCCACAAGCTCATTTTGAAGCTTATACTTTCTTTAAAGGATAAGAAATCACCCCAATTATGCTTGGCATAGTTGGGATTTTTTTATACAAAAATAAAATCTCTCAAATCGAGAGATTCATTTATATTAGATCAAATCATGTTGGTGTTTCAAGAAATCTTCAAATTCAGCATCAGTTGCTAAGACATAATGTGTATCCGAAACCTTATGTTGTGTACCAGCTTCATAATCAAGTCCACTATCTTCATAACTATAAGTTAGTGAAACTCTATTTTTTTCAACGTCTGGATTTGGATGAGGGATTGCTGATAACAACGATTTCGTATACGGATGTAACGGATTATTAAAGATTTCTTCTGAAGTTCCTGTTTCAACAAGATGCCCCAAATGAAGTACACCAATACGATTGCTAATATACTTAACCATTGACAAATCATGTGCAATAAATAAATAGGCAATATTTGTCTTTTTTTGTATTTTCTTCATCAAATTGACAACTTGCGCCTGAATAGAGACATCCAATGCTGATATTGCTTCATCAGCAATAATCAAACTTGGATTCATAATCAAAGCTCTAGCAATACCAATACGCTGTCTTTGTCCACCAGAGAATTGATGGGGGTATCTTGAAGCATGTTCTCTTGATAATCCAACCAATTCTAAGATTTGATAGACCTTTTCATTTCTTTCTTCAATACTGTTATAAGCTTTATGAATATCCAATCCTTCAGCAATGATATCTAAAACCTTTCTACGTGGATTTAAACATGCCATTGGATCTTGGAAAATCATTTGCATATTGGTACGTAAATTTGATAAAGCATCTTTATCCATTTTTCCAGAAATATCTTGGCCATTAAAGATAATACTTCCAGAAGTCGGTTTATATAGACGAATAATACTTCTTCCTGTTGTTGATTTCCCTGACCCTGATTCGCCTACAAGCCCATATGTTTCACCAGGATTGATTTCAAAAGAAATCCCATCAACAGCCTTTACAGTAAAATTACGATTGATTTTAAAATGTTGTTTTAAATCTTTCACAACAAGGATTGGTTCTTGCTTATCCATTTGTTAACCCCTCCTTTTTCATTTTTTCAATACGTTTCTTTAAAGATTCAGGCATTTCCACCTTCGGCGCCTTTTCATGCATCAACCAGCTAGCCACCTTATGACTCTCAGAACCAGGCACATCAAACATAGGCGGATCAAGTCTTAAATCAATATTTAAAGCATATTGATTTCTTGGTGCAAAGGCATCTCCTTTGATTTCTTGTGTTAAATTAGGTGGTGTTCCAGGAATCGTGTACAATTCATCATCTTGTGTATCTAAATCAGGCATAGATGATAATAATCCCCAAGTATATGGATGTCTTGGATCATAGAAAATTTCATTGATTGTTCCTGTTTCTACAATCTTTCCTGCATACATAACATTGACAAAATCTGCCACTTTCGCAACAACACCTAAATCATGTGTAATATAAATAACTGAAAGATCTTTCTTCTTTTGAATTTCTTGGATTAATTCCAAAATTTTTGCTTGAATCGTCACATCCAAAGCTGTTGTTGGTTCATCACAGATTAAGACATATGGATCACAAGACAAAGCAATCGCAATAACAATTCTTTGACGCATCCCACCAGAAAGTTGATGTGGATAGTTTTTCATTCTTTTTTCTGCATCTGTAATTCCAACTTCTTTAAGGAGTTCTACCGATTTTTGATAAGCTTCTTCTTTTGATTTTCCATAATGAAACATCATTGGTTCCATGATTTGTTTTCCAATCGTCATTGTTGGATTCAAAGAAGTCATTGGATCTTGGAAAACCATTGCTATCTTACGACCACGAATTTCTTTTTGCATTTCTTTTTGACTTAACTGTACAATATCTTTTGTAATGGCTTCCCCAGTATTTTCATCATGCCAAGTATATTCAATAGATCCTGAATCAATGCTTCCATTATTAGCTAAAATCCCCATAATTGCTTTTGTTGTCACAGATTTCCCTGACCCTGATTCACCAACAATAGCAACAGTTTCACCTTTATATAAATCAAAATTAACCCCTCTAATCGCATTAACCTTACCATTTCCTGTTTTAAAAGATATAGTCAAATCTCTAATTTTCAATATTCTTTCTCTTTCCATAGACTACATCTCCTTCATTGTTGGATCTAAAGCATCTCTTAATCCATCCCCAAATAAGTTGAAACTTAACATTAATACAGATAAGACAACGGCAGGTATTAACATCATATAAGGGTAAACAAGGAAACTTTCAAATCCATCGTTAATCAATGTTCCCAGTGATGCATTTGGAACAGGTAAACCTAAACCAACAAATGATAAATAAGCTTCATAGAAAATAGCATTTGGGATAGACATCATTATCATGATAATCATTTGACTATAAATATTTGGTAATATTTCTTTAAAGATAATAAAGAAACTCTTCGCTCCTAAAGTACGTGAAGCCAAAACAAACTCTTCTTCTTTCACTTTTAAAACCTGTGCTCTAACTATACGACTCATTCCAATCCACTCTGTCAAAGATAAAGCAAAGACAATCGTAGTTAAACTTGATTTCATAACCATTAATAATAAAGTTAAAACAACTAATGTTGGAATAGAGTTAATAATTTCTTGAATTCTTTGCATAACAGAATCAACCATGCCACCAAAATATCCTGAAATTAATCCATAAGTTGTTCCAACAATCACATCTATAAAGACAGCACAAACAGCAATAAACAATGAAATACGCGCACCTGTCCATAAACGTACCCATAAATCTCTACCATTTGTATCTGTTCCAAACCAGTGTTCTAAATTAGGAGAAATAGATTGTAAAGAAGTATTCAAATCATCAAATTCCCATGATGAAAGTATTGGTGCAAAAATAGCCAATAAAACAATGATTATAATCATAATCAATCCAATAACAGCCCCTTTATTTTGAGAAAAGATTCCAATTGCTTCTTTCCATGCTGGCTTAGCAGGAGCTACAACATCTATCGAAATATCCTGCTTATCCCCAACGAATTCAAAATCATCAGGTAAAAATTCAATATTTTTCAAATTTGCATCCATTATGAATCCTCCTTACCTAAACGTATTCTTGGATCAATAATTCCATAAGAAACATCAATAATTAGCATCATCACAATATACATAGCTGCATATAAGAATGAACAAGCCAAAATAATATTCACATCATTAGATAAAATACTATTGATAAGTAGCTTACCTAATCCTGGAACACCACAGATTTTTTCTACAACCATCGTTCCTGTCATCAAGTTAACTAAAATAGGTCCTAAAATAGTGACAACCGGTATCAAAGCATTTCTTAATGCATGCTTAAAAATAAGTGTCTTACTATCTAAACCCTTTGCCTCAGCAAGAGTCATATATTCACTATTCATAACAGAAACCATTTCTGTTCTTGTAAAACGTGCAACATTTGCAATGACTCCCACAGATAATGCCATAACTGGCATAATAGATGACCCAATTGGATTCATAGAACTATATTGCGTTGGAAAAATATGCAATTTTGATGCAAATAGTATTAATATCATCATTGCAAATACAAATGATGGAACAGATACACCAATAACTGAAATAACTGTAGCCAAAGTATCCCAAATTGTATTTTTATGAAGGGCCGCAAATACACCTAATAATGTTCCTAATATTCCCCCAATCACAACAGCACTTAATCCATACAAGAACGAAATTTTTGCCGCTGAACCCACAAGTGAAGATACAGGCATATCTTTATACATATTGTAAGAAACACCAAAATCCCCTGTCAGCATATTTTTTACATAATTCACAAATTGCGTTAATATAGGTTGATCCAACCCATACCTTGCTTCAATAGCTGCCCTTTGTGCTTCAGACAATCTTTCATTATTAATCGGTGACCCAGGCAATAATTTAACAATTAAAAATAAGACAACAAGTATGACAAATAGCGTGACTACTGATATGAGCAATCTCTTGCCAATATATTTTAATGTTGATTTACTCATCAAATCCCTCCTTTTAAAAGATAAACACAATATAGAAAACCATATTGTGTTTATCAGCTTTCATAACTTGAATTGTTTTATTCTGCCTTTTCTACATAAGTAAATGTATAAGGGACACCAACTGGTCTATGAACCAAACCAGAAACTTTTTGATTTTCTAATGCTGAAGTTCCTTTTTCAAAGACTGGAATATTTGGTAAGTCTTCCATAATAATCTTTTCAGCATCAATCATATATTGCCAACGTGTTGTAGCATCTGCTTCAGTTGAAACTTTTGCCATTACATCTTCATAATCTTTACTATAATATTTACCATAGTTATTAGCATTTCCATCTAATAATAAGTTTAAATATGTTGTAGGATCACCATAATCTGGTCCCCAACGTGTACATGCAATGTCAAATTCACCATTAGCCATTTTGTTATAGATTCTATCTTGTTTTGTTGTTGCAACCATTTCAACATTGAATCCATCTAATTTTGTAAGAGCATTTTGTAAATATTCAGCCATCTGATCCATTGGTGATTCATCAGTACCATAAGTTAATCTCACAGTAATTGAATCTTTACCAATTTCTTTTAATCCTTCAGCAAATAATTGTTGTGCTTTTTCCAAATTATATGTTGTGACATCATAATTACCTGCATCATCTCTAAAATCACTTCCTGTAGGACTGACTGATAATTCTCTAGGTACAAATCCTGCTGCAGCTTTAGAACCATCTTTTAAGATATTGTTTGCTAAATCATCTCTATCAATAGCCATTGAAATAGCTTGTCTAATTTTATTATTAGCTAAATCAGTATTCTTTTCATTAATTTCAAGATAGAATAAATAACCTTCATTAAATGAAACATAAGATTCATCATTCTTATATTGATCAACTAATTCAGAATTGATTGGTGCAAAATCAGTTTCACCATTTCCAAAGCTTGTTGCAGCAGTTTGTGGATCCTGAACTAAATTCATAACCAAATTTTGAATTTTCACTGCATCAGCATTCCAGTAGTTTTCATTTTTTTCAAAAGTGGCCTGTTTTCCAGGTTGCCAATCTGTCATGATAAAAGCACCATTAGATAAAACATTATCGGCATTCTTTGCGTATTGGTCACCTTTTTCTTCACAGAATTTTTGATTAATTGGATAATAACATGGGAAGGTCATTAATTCATCAAAATAAGAAACAGGTTTTGTTAATTCTACAACAAGTGTTTTATCATCTTTTGCAGTCACACCCATATTTGCAAAATCATCATCAGTTAATTCTTTTTGGCTACCCATTTTTGCTAAAATTTCATCTACACCTTTGATAGAAGCTGCATCACTACCTAACATATAAGCATAGTTACCATTATTCTTTAAGATTCTTTGCCATGCATAAATGAAATCATCTGCTGTTACAGGATCTCCATTAGCCCAGTTAGCATTTTCTCTTAAATAGAAAGTATAAGTTTTTTGATCAACACTCACATCATATTTTTCAGCGATAGCACCCGTAATATTTCCTTCTTCATCTAATCCCATCAAACCATCGATGCAAGCATGCATTGCATTAAATGACATACCATCATCAGCATCAGAAGAATCCAGATTCTTAATATCTAGTTCGCTTGAAAAAACGTAAGTATCATTAGCAACAGAACCACTGCCGCAACCTACAAGCATAGCTGCTGCCAAACACATCACAATTAAAGCTTTCAACTTCTTCATTTTTTCTCCCCCTTTTTTGAATCACAGGTTTTTCCTGTATGAGGGTAGTATATACTCAACAAATTTAAAAGTCAATATATTTTTATCTAAAAGACAAATATTTATTATAATTTTGTTTTAAACATAAAATATTTTAGAATATATAGACAAATGTATACAATTATTACATAATTCAAAGATTTTTATTCATCAAAAAAGCAATCCATTCAGGATAGATTGCTTAATAATCATATTTCCATTTTCCAATATAATAAATAACATACACCAAAACCAAAGCCCATACAATATCCATAAAAGCATGCTGTTTAATCATGACAGTAGACATACAAATCAATATCGCTAAAACGATAATCAATAAACACAACCATGTATGTTGTTGTATTCTATAACTTTTTAACAGGGATATACACATCATAACACTATTATATACATGAATGCTAGGACAGACATTTGTTGAAGAATCAACAGAATAAATAAAACTCACTAAACATTGAAAAATATTGTCATTATATAACTGAACTCTTAAATTTTGACCAGTAGGTATCAATGCATAAATAAGCAAAGATAAACTCATACCTAAAAACAAATAAAAATATGTTCTTTTAATACCAACCTGATCAATAAAAACAAAATAAGCAAAACCTAATACCATAAACACAAACCATAATATATATGGAATAACAAAATACTCATTAAATGGAATATAAGAATCAATCCATGAATCTGTAATAATCATACGTGATGAATGATGATTTTCTAATAACATAAAACCAATCATATAAGCAATAAAAAAATACAATAAATATTTTAAACCATTATATTTTTCTAAAAATGCTTTCATCTGCACAACCTCCTATGCTAGAATATATAGTAACATGATGGTTTAATTATGTGAATTTGATATGAACGGAGAACAATTTATGAAAAATATTATTTTCGATATAGGTAATGTCCTCTTAGATTTTCAACCTGAAGCATATTTACAAAAACATTTTCAGCCTTCTATTATGGGGGATTTGATGATGATTATCTTTTCCAGTGATGAATGGATAGAATTAGATATGGGGACAATGATGATTCAAGATGCCATCGAATCATTAACTTTAAAGCACCCTCATTACCATGATGAGATTATCTTCGTCATGAAAAATTGGACACATATGATGACACCTTTACAAAAAAATGTGGAAATTGTTAAAGAATTGAAAGAAAAAGGTTATCATTTATATCTTTTATCCAATTTTCACAAAGAAGCGATTCAAACAATGTTTCAAAGATATGAATTCTTTCAATTATTTGAAGGAGGCATTATTTCTGCCAACGAACAACTTGTCAAACCAGACCAAAAGATTTATCAGCTTCTATTACAAAGATATCATTTACAAGCTGAAGAATCACTTTTTATTGATGATATGCTTGCTAATGTGAAAATGGCTCAAGAATTGCATATTCACGGCCTTTATCTTCCTTATCAAAGTGATTTAAGAACAGAACTACAAAAACGTCATATTTTATAAACCTGTTATGTTCAACATAACAGGTTTTATATATTTTGTAGAATATTTTTTCTTTGTCTTAAATAAATCAAATATAATATAAGACTGATGACAAGAACTATACCTATAATCAACATCAAACAATGCATAAAAAATGTTTCTGGTAAAATAGTAATGACTGGATCTGTTGTTTCATCAAAAATCCAATAATCATTTCTAAATACAATTTGATGAAAAAGAATAAAAGCCTTATTAAAATCAATCGCCGCAAAAAATCCAATAACTAAAGGGATACCCACTGAAAACAATGACGTTAATCTTAAAAAACGATATTCATGCTGTTTTATACGATATATTCCCATTATAAGTGTCATGATTCCACTGATGACACAAATGATTTGAATCGCTTCGAAGATTCTTTTGACTTCTTCAAAATGAATACGTCCACTTGTCGACATAACAAAATTTGGTAGATTGAGATCTCCCTGATAAAAAAGACTCTGATATTGAATCAAAACATCATAATTATGACGAATGACATCAGCTGAAAGTCCTGTACTTTCACTCAGATTTAAAAAATCAATATCAAAATAATAAAGCGGTTTAAAGAAAACTGTAAATACTACTGCAAAACTGATAATGAAAATAGCGAAAACAACAGCTAAGAAAATATCACTTTTTCTATTCTTTATAAATGAAGTCAGCACCTTTTTGCACCTCTACTTTAGATAAACCAGGATAGCTTTGTTGGCGTAATACTTCGTAAATACCTATAGCGACACAATTAGAAAGATTTAAACTTCTAGCATCAGCATCCATTGGAATACGAACACATTCATCTAAATGCTGTTTTAAAATATCATGTGGAATTCCATCATGTTCATGACCAAAGATGATATATTGATCCTGGTCAGATACATAATTTTGATCACTATAACATAGTTTTGAATAACGTGTAAAAAAATGATAATCGCCGTGATTTTGACTCACAAAATCTTCCCAGTTTTCATATACCTGCATTTGTAAATCCTTAATATAATCTAACCCGGCACGTTTCATATGTTTATCATCTAAAGAAAAACCTAATGGTTTAATAAGATGCAACTTCGAATGTGTTGCTACACAAGTACGCATAATATTCCCTGTATTTTGAGGGATTGCAGGATGTACTAAAACAATATGATTCATGATTAATCTCCCTCACCTTTCAAAATTGTATATAGCTTTTTAAGTGCTTTGGCACGATGTGAATATTGATTTTTTTCTTCCAATGTCAATTGTGCAGATGTTTTATGAAGTTCTGGCACATAAAAAATTGGGTCATATCCAAAACCATTTTCACCTTCAATTTTATCATAAATTTCTCCATCAAAATATTCTTCAATCAAGATAGGCTGTTGATCAGGTCTGCATAAAGCCATAGCGCAAACAAATCTGGCACCTCTATCTTTACCCTTAACAGCATCAATAATGTACTGATTCTTAATATCATAACTTGTATCATGCCCCATAAAACGTGCTGAATAAATACCAGGTGCTCCATCTAAGGCATTGACTTCCAATCCAGAATCATCTGCCAATACAGGCTTATGAATCATATCACAGATTGTCTGAGCTTTAATTAAAGCATTTTCCTGAAAAGTCTTTCCATTTTCTTCAATATCTATGTCTTGATCAAACACATCTTTTAATGATTTGACTTCGATACCAATTTCTTCTAACATTGCTTTGATTTCTTTAATTTTTCCTTCATTTGTAGAAGCTACAATAATTTCTTTCATTTCTCTCACTCCATTTTCAAACTTTTCTTGACTTCTGATATAGGCATTTTCTGTCCCGTCCAAAATTCAAAAGAAACAGCACCCTGATAAAGAATCATGCCTTCTCCATTCATATATTCAAGACCTTTTTCTTTTGCTAGTGTTAATAACTTTGTTTCTTGAGGATTA
The DNA here is from genome assembly GCF_002161155.1 of Massilimicrobiota sp. An105. Taxonomy (NCBI): domain Bacteria; kingdom Bacillati; phylum Bacillota; class Erysipelotrichia; order Erysipelotrichales; family Erysipelotrichaceae; genus Massiliimicrobium; species Massilimicrobiota sp. An105. The sequence continues at coordinate 66,862 of NZ_NFLY01000005.1, read as the reverse complement.
TAAATAATATCAGCCACCTTTAATGACTTATTGAGATAAGATTCATCAGGAATTAAACATCCATCAGTATGTGGTTCCATTCCTACATTTGTGGTTTGAATAAGCAAATAAGCATCTTTTAAATCATTTTTTAAAGATTGCATATCTTGCAAGGATTTTAATGTTATAGAACAATGACATTGTTGATTCATTTGTTCAACCCAATCCTTATGACTGCGATTATAAACAATAATGTCCTTAGCCTGTTTTGTCAGTGCAGCCACAATAGCTCTAGCAGCCCCACCAGCACCCAAAACAACAATTTTCTGTTGATGAAGATTCCAATGTTTTTCTTCACAGGCCTTGATAAAACCGATTCCATCACTGATATGACCAATCAGCTTACCATGATCATTTTTGACTGTATTGACAGCCTGACAGAGTTTAGCTTCAGGAGTCAATTCATCAAGATAAGATAAAATCTTCACTTTATATGGCATGGATACATTAAATCCCTTGATGGGTAATATTCTGGCACTTGTTATAAAATTGGCAAAATGATTTTCCTCCACCTCAAATGCCAAATAGACATCATCAATACCCAAGTATTGAAAAGCTGTATTATGCATCATTGGTGAAAAGGAATGTTTTATAGGATTAGCAACAATACCATATAATCCTGTATAACCCGTAATCTTATTCATCATAACCCTCCTTGATTTCTTTTCTATTATATAGCAATCATCTACAAGACTCAAAGAATTATTTTAAGAATATGAAAAAAACACTTCTATTTTTATTTTTCGAGTATAATCATGTATAGGAGGTAATTTTTTATGATTAATCAATTAATAGTGAATGCTGATGATTTTGGAATGACACAAGCCAATACCATTGGTATACTTGTAGGGCATAGTCAAGGCATTATTACTTCAACAACATGTATGATGAATATGCCCTATGCTGAGTTTGCTTTAAAAGAAGCTAAAAAATTCCCACAACTGGGAGTTGGAGTTCACCTGGTATTAACCGTTGGTCGTCCTTTAGTAGAAGGAGCTCAATCCTATACAGATCAAAATGGAGATTTTATTCGACCAAAAGATTATCCTGATGGAAAACCACATGCTAATCAAGATGAATTGTATCGCGAATGGAAAGCTCAGATAGAAAAATTTATTGAAATAGCCGGACATAAGCCAACACATATTGATTCACACCATCATGTCCATCTATTACCATGGCATTTGGATGTTACAAAGCGATTAGCTTTAGAATATGATTTACCTATTCGCCAACGTGAACAGGTTCTTGATACATATCCTTATATTCCTGTTTATGATCAGATGTATAATGATGATGCCAATTATCAATATTTTACACATGTTCTTTCATCCTATCATGGACCTTTGGAATTCATGTGTCACCCTGCTTATCTTGATCAGAGGCTCTATGATATGTCCAGCTATAACTTACCACGTATGAAAGAACTTGAACTTTTAACTTCACCAGAAGTCAAAACTTTCATACAAGAAAATCATATTAAACTTATTAATTTTTCTGATCTTCCACATAATCATTTATAATTTGACAAAAGACTCTTGCATTCTTGTAAAAAAATGTTAAAATAGATATGTCCGTAGAGATACGGATATGGTGAGGAAGAAGAGCAAGGTGGAAGTTATTTGGTAGAGAGATGGAGATTGTAGTTCATATAATACAAAACTTTCGAAAAATAATAACACAAAAAAGAGATTGTAAGTCGAACTTATAATCTCTTTTTTCTTTATTGAAAAGATTTTTATAACTTTTCATGACCCTCTATTTGATTTAATACCCCTAATATGGCTAAAAACAATCCTGGAACAATCAATCCCAAATAATCCACTCTTATCACCACCAAGGTTATTTTAACATTCCTTTCAAAAAGAAGTGTTAAAACAAGGTAAAAAGATTTTTCAAATTGTGTTATCTTCCATTTATTCATCTCTTTTTATGTTGCAAGAAACTCAATTTTTTCTTGCAACAATATAAAATCTATGAATTCTTCCTTCGATGACACCATTTTTTTCTAATATTTCTTGTGCCTTATATAAATTTTCTAAGCAAGATTTTACTGAAAAACCTACAAACTCCCATTCTATAATTTTAGCAAACCAAATAAGTGCTCCTACATCATAAAATTTTATTGGTCGATAGACTTCACCACTTTCAAGTATTTCAAAATGATTATCTTCCAATTCTTTTTTCTTGATATTCAAGTATTGATTTGGAAATGGACAAATGGCTTTTTTAGACAATAACAGTTCAACAAGTTCTCTATCATTTTGAGCGCCTACTTGTTGGGTAAGAAATAATCCACCATTCTTTAATACTCTTTTTAATTCTGTTATTCTATAATCTCCATGTTTATTTGTTACTATGTCAAATTGTTTATCTTCAAATGGTAATTTATCCAATCCATCAGCTTCTTTAAAATCAATCCCAAGTGGAAGTAAAACATCTTTACAATACTCTACATTTGGTTTATATCCTTCAATTGCAGAAATTAAATGTTTAGGATGCTCTAAACTTAGCAGAAATTCTCCTCCACCTGTTTCCATATCCAACAATTTCATATCATGAGATAAATATTTTTTTACTATCTCATAAAAATCCCAAGGCAAATCATCCTCTTCTTCATACTTTCCATAAATATGAGAAAAATCCCAGCCTTTTATTTGTGAATTTTTTTCTTCTTCCAACCATTTGTACAATAATTGTTCTTTATTCATTTAATAACTACTCCTTTCATACTTATATATCAATAGGTGCAGTTATCCTGATAACATATCATTTAATCTCGATGCAATCTGTTATCAGCTTTAAAACTGCACCGAGTATTTATCCCGAATAAATACCATAAATATTCTACTCCTTTTAATATTATCATACCTATATTATCAATTTATCTTACATCAATTACCATTTTTTATGAAGATCTTCTTTGGTAATAGGTCGAATCACCTGACATGGATTCCCTGCAGCGATTACATATGGAGGAATATCATGAGTGACAACACTCCCTGCTCCAATGATAGCACCCTGATTAATCTTAACACCTGGCAAAATAGTCACATTCCCACCTATCCAGACATAGTCATAAATTTTAACCGGACGTGCATATTCTAAGCCTTGCATCCTTTGTCCTTCATGAAAAGGATAAGAAGCAGTATAGATATTCACATTTGGTCCCATGACAACATGATCTCCAATCTCTACAAGTCCCTGATCTAAAATAGTGAGATTAACATCACTATAAAAATCAATACCAACCGTAATATGGTAACCATACTGACAATAAAAAGGTGGTTCAATCCATAATTCACCTTTACAATTCAATAATTTCTTTAATAAAACATCTTTTTCTTCTTTTTGAACAGGAGTATAACGATTATATTCATAGAGCATTCTTTTGCAAATTTCTCTTTCATGATATAATTCCTGATCATATGACTGGTATAAATGCCCAGCCTTCATTTTTTCTTTTTCACTCATTTATTTTCATCCTTTATTATTTTTTCTATATGTTCAATCATCGCTTGACAATCATAAGTAGCAAAAATAGAAGCATCTATATTATCTACTAAAACAGGTTTTAATTTTTGCGATAACTCATGTTGTTTATATCTGAGTTGAGGAGCGATGAGAATCAAATCATATTTTTGATAAACATTTTCTAACTGATAAACTGCTGTTGCATCAACATGATAAGGCAAATGATTTAACTGACAATATTTATTTAATTTTTCAGCAAAATATCCCGTTGTCATACCACCTGAACAACATAATAAAATATGAGAGTTTGGCTTTTCATCTTCAAGCAGTTTTTCCATCATATGATGAAACAGATTGGTTGCATAATGAAAGTTATAAAACTGATAATGTAAATAAAATAACAGTTCTTCTCCTTCCATAATCGCTTCTTCTACAATTCCTATAGGCCAAACAACAAATCTGGCAACACGATTTTTATAATAAATTTTATAAGTTCTTGAATCATATTTTTCTAGCTTTAAGCGAGGATCACTTGTCACCTGATAATAAACCCATTTTCTAAAGACTTCTAAATCTTCCTGTTTATAAAAAGTTTCCATTGCCCTCACCACCATATGTCTATTATACTAAACTTTCATCAAAATACCAACTACATAAAAAAGAGAAAATCTCATCTCGATTTTCCCAAATGATTTTTCTTCATCTATTTTCATGTTCCATGTTTTTCACATCTTCTCAAAGACGTTCTGTTGTTTATAAATTCCGTAACTTTACATAATCATTATAATCATAAACGACAAGGTTTCTATTTCCTCGGCAATATTTTATCATTTATACCACTTCTTGTATATTTAGGTATAAAAATGACACCTCTATCTACATCATACATAATGTTTAATCTTTTGATAATCGCATATTTCATATAAAAAAGAATGAATATTGATCATTCATTCTCTGTATCATTTCATATCGTTATGAGTCTTTTTTATGATTTAACTGATAAATCTTTCTTTCCAAAGACACAAAGAAATGTTCTTTGGGACTTTGATCAAAATGTATCAAATAGAAAGATAAAACAAGCCCGCCAATCACAGCAACCAGCATATCTGTCAATGTATCATGGACACCACTTGTCCAATGATTAATAGCATCATAGTTAAAAAAGACTAACAAAGCATATTCATAAAACTCCCATAATAAAGCCACTAAAGCATTAACAGCATTCAAAAATAGAAACATCAGACTTTGACGATGATCTTCTCTCAAAAAATATTTATAGATAAAATATATCAATTCACAAATGACAACACCACTGGCACAATGTATAAATTTATCATAATAGGGCGTTGAATAGCCTCCAAGGCAACTTCCCCAAAGACTGGCAAAATAAACAAAAACAAGATTAATGATATAAAATTCTAATGGAACTTTGATATGTAATATTTTCATGAGTACAGGTAAAATCCACGGTGTCAGACAGGCAACAAAAGTCATTCCAAAATACTTTCCTTGCCAATTGACATAAAAAGCATATATTAAAGTGACAATATAAATGATTAAACAGCTATACCATATGGTTTTTAATTTTTTCATAATGACACCTCTTTTTTATATTGTATCATTATTTCTTAATGTTTGTGACAAAAGAAATTTCTTTTTTGTTTATTTTTTAATAAAATCAATTTTCCAAATTCACCATCCGCTAATAAATCACCCTTTTTAAGATTCTTTGATGCAGCGAACCTTTCAAAGTATGTATATTCTGTTTGATTATCATAACGTTGACACTTAATCATATCATCATTCACAATTTCAACAATATACTGTGATTTTATCCCTATTTGTTTTTTTAACATCTTCATCCTCTTTTCCTGATTATATGTCTATGATTGATCATTCATATTACAATCATAGAATTTTTCAACAATACGCATAAAGAAAGGTGACTCCTGACGATTTTTATGAGCAATCATTTCCAATAGCACTACACATCCACCACCAAGTGCACAAAGCATATCTGTCATGGCATCATGAACACCTGTTGTGTAATGTAGAATACAGTCATTATTGAAAAAGACAAGCATAAAATATTCATAAAACTCCCAAATAACAGCAATTGATAAATTAACTGTCATCATAAATATAAAAAAAAGAATATAATCCTGCTTATTATAAATAGTGCGTTGTTTTTTAATCATGCAATAAAGAATCATTGCGATAATACTGGCAAGAATTCCACTGAAAAAATGGACAATCTTATCATAGAAAGGTAATGTATATCCAGCTAATGAACTTCCTACCAGTGAAGCAAAGTATATAAAAATCACATTAATGATTTTGAGTTCATCTGTCATTTTCAAATGAAACAAACGCATAAGAATTGGAAAAAGCCATGGTGTTATACAGGCAACAAAACACATCATGATATCTTTGAGATTTCCTTTTTGTATATTTAAAACAAAAGCAAATAAAAGCGTCACGATATAAATACCACTAACAAAATACAATAGTTTTGTCTGTTTAGTTTTCATATATCTCCTTCTCACTCCTTATTTACAAAAATAAATTAATAAAAATCTTTTGAATTTAAAACACAAAGAAATCATATCTTTTTGTATCTCAACTTCCATTTAAGGTATACAATATTGCATCACATATAGGCAATCAAATATAAAATGATGAAAATCTTTGACTTTTTTACAAGTACATAACTGATATAAACATAAAGCATACATTCAGTGAAAATACATGAAACTTCAATACTATAAAAATATATTCTTTCTACTTCTATAATTCCCATCTTCTACTATTCTAAGCAAAACGATAAGACTAGTTAAATCAAAAACGTCTTTAGTCTGTTCGCACTTTGATCTGATAACAACAAAATATACGACTGTGATAATCAATAAAACCTTAATCAATTTTTAATTTTCTTCTATCTACCATGGATTTCCTCTGCTTATAACATATAAGAATTTCAAATAAAATATGATACTTGCATTAAATATCTGCATTCAATTTTTCATCTCTCGAATATCAAGAAAAACAATTCCTTTCTCATTATTAATATATGATTATTTTTTTAATTTAATAGAAAAAGATATGAATCTTTCGCAAATTTTTAATCAAATTAGCTCAGTTCATATCTCTTATAAAAATGATTCAGCCCATGTTTTTAATGTATCCACATCAACCTGACTATCAAAGCGACGTCCTTGACATAATTTGGCATTGCCACAAGAAACTTTTAATTCCTGAGTGGTATTTCCCATACCACTGCCTCCTGATGTTGCAAAAGGAATAATTGTTTTACCTGATAAGTCATATTGTTCTAAAAATGTATTGATAATCGTTGGTGCCACATACCACCAGATTGGAAAACCAATAAAAATCACATCATAATCATCTATATTTTTAACTTCATTTTGAATAGCTGGACGATATGCTTTATTTTTCATTTCTTGGCTGCTGCGACTTTGTGGATTGGTCCAATTTAAATCAGCTTGACTATAAGGTTGAGCTGGTATGATCTCATGTAAATCCCCATCAATAGCTTGAGATAGTTTTTGAGCCACTCTTGCAGTGACTCCACTTGCTGAAAAATAAGACACTAAAATTTTTTTCATTTTCATCACTCCTATTCTCCAAAATATAAGGCAATCTCTTCCATTCTTTGCATTTGATCAACATGGAAAGGACAACGATGATTGCAATGTCCACATTGCACACAGGCACTTGCTTTCTTTTCTAAATGGTGATAATGATCTTTGGCTAAATCATCACCTAATAAAGATAAATCATAATATTTATTCATCAAAGCAATATCTAAGCCCATAGGGCAAGGATGACAATGTTTGCAATAAACACATTTTCCTTGATGTTCTACATCATCAAATGTTGAAATAACAGTATAATCCTTATCTTTATCACTGGCCTGTGTATATTTTAAAATTTCTTTTAAATCATCACGATTTCTAACACCAGGTAAGACAGTCACAACACCTGGCTTATCTAATGCATATTGAAGACATTGAATACGTGTTAAAGCCTGCGGGAAAGGTGATTTGTTTGCATCTAAGAGTTGTCCTGCACTAAAGGCTTTCATAACTGAAATAGCGACTCCTTCTTTTTCACAGCGCTGATATAAAGCCATTCTCTCATCAGTCTGTCCAATGGCATATTCTCCATGTTTATGATCATAGGCGGGATTAATACTAAACATCACCATATCTAATATATGCATATCTAAGACTTTATGCACAATTTCAGGAGTATGTGATGATAGTCCAATATGCTTGACAATCCCCTGTTTTTTTAATTCTTGAATATAATCAATAACACCCGCTTTTTCAATCGCTTTTAAATCTGCTTCTTCATCAATACAATGAATAAAACCAAAATCAATATAATTTGTCTGCAACATTTCTAACTGCCATTGAATAGATTGTTTGATCCTATCTAAATTTGTTGTCCATCCATATTCACCTGTTTCATAATTAGCTCCAAAATGAATCTGTAAATAAACTTTTTCTCTTTGTCCTTTGATAGCCTGACCAATTGCCTGAAATGTTTTAGCATGTCCACTTGCTAAATCTAGATAATTCACACCTTGAGCAATAGCTTCTTGAATCGTCGCAATGATTTCTTCATCATTTGATTCTCCAAGTGAACTGGTTCCTAAACCAATCACACTAATTTTTTCATTTCCATGTGGTAATTGTCTATATTCCATGGATTTCAACTCCTTTGCATATAAATAAATTGTAAAATCATCATCTCTTCGATACTGATCTAATCGTTTCATTTGATGATGATCATAAAATTCATAAGAACACCTTGTATCGGTATACAAAATATAATGGGAACAGTTTTCTTTTTTAAATAAATATTCTGCATACTCATAAAGCTTCGTTCCTAATCCCTGATGCTGATATGTTTCATCAACCATAAATAAAACAATCTCACCATCATAGTTTTGATGCATCTTGGGTAATAACTGTTCACAGTTTTGATGATAGTTTTGCATCATTTGACGATAGGAAGAAATCAAATGGAAATCATCATGTTGATGATAGAGATTATTCTGATATTCTTTTGGAATCAGAATTTTATCTTTTTTAGCTAAAGATAATGCTAAAAAGCCAACAATACGCTGTTGTCTGGTTGCTATAAATAAATCTGTGGAATGTAATAAAACATCATAAAAATATTCTTGTGAGAAAATCATACCATTTTTTAAACTTTTAAACATGCGATCTAATTTCCAGACCTGACAGATCATTTCTACAATTCTTGATGTCTCTTTCCATTGAAATCTTTCTATTTGCATAATGCCACCACAACTTTCATCTTTATTTTATATCAACCCTTTCTTCTCTTCAAATACTTATATTTCATATTCAATCATGCTTATAAAGCATAATAATAAAAGAATCACTTATAAAAGCGATTCTTATTCTAAATATTCTTTAATTGAACTCATTTTATCATCTAAATCATTACACATCTGTGCACATTCCAATAACTGATAAGCTATATAACTTTCTTTATCGTCATCAATGACTTTTTTATATCTCAATTTATGTTCTAGACTGGCCCAAAAATCCATCGCTAAAGTACGGAACTGAACTTCGACTTTCACCCATTTTTTCTCATTCTCTAAAAAAATCGGAACTTCAATAATCAAATGTAAACTACGATAACCATTGGCTTTAGGATTTTGAATATAGTCTTTTTTCTTGACCAAACGAATATCATCTTGTTGTAATAAACATTGAGCCAAATGATAGATATCCTGTTTAAATGAACAGACAACACGTAAGCCCGCAATATCATAAAGATATTTTTCCATTGTTTCAACATTAATCGGATAACCTTTTAACTTCAGTTTCTTTGTAATACTTGCATTAGATTTTAAGCGAGAGTGAATAGATTCAATAGGATTACGGTCATAACAAAGAGAAAGTTCTTCATTTAAAACTCTAAATTTTGTTTCTACTTCCATGATGGCACAACGATAATAAGCCATCATTTGTTTAAGTGGCAGAATTTCTTCCTGCCACTCATTGCTCATCACTTCATCAATAAATGCATCTTTAAACTGTTCAATAATCATGTAACTTTCCTTTCTTATGATTGTTTTGTTTGCATTTCTTTCATCTTATTTTTCATTTCAAAATAGAACATTGTTGATGTTGTTAAAACAGCAATTGTATCAGCAATAGGTTCTGCTAAAAAGACTGCAAAAACTTGATCTGATATAAACATAGGTAAAATATAAATCAAAGGAATTAAAACCAAGATTTTTCTAAAGACTGCCAAAAATGCACTCTTTTTTGAATTTCCAAAGGCGATAAATGTCTGTTGACATGAAATTTGGATACCCATTAATAAGACTCCAGCCATATAAATTCTTAATGCCCAAATTGTGATTTCTGTTAATTGTGGATCACTTGTAAAAATCGCAACAAATAAACTTGGGAAAATCATAATCAATAACCATAGTATAGATGAATATGAAAAACATGAAATCGTTTGAAGTTTAAATGCTTTTTGAACACGATCACCTTGTTTAGCACCATAGTTATAGCTGATGATTGGTTGTCCACCTTGTGTTAAACCTTGTAATGGTAACATGGCAAATTGCATAACACTTGATAAGATTGTCATAGCGCCAACAGCTAAATCCCCACCATATTTTAATAATGATGAGTTAAAGCATAATACCAAAACACTTTCAGTGGCCTGCATTGCAAAAGGAGCAACACCTAAAGCAATACATGGTAATAAAATATGAAAATTGATTTTTAAATTTTCTCTTTTTAATTTTAAAATCGTATTTTTTCCTGATAAGAACCAGAATGCCCAAATGGCACTTAAAGCCTGTGACATGACTGTCGCAACTGCTGCACCTTGTACCCCCATATTCAATCCAAAAATGAAAATAGGATCTAAAACAATATTTGCGACAGCTCCAATAACCACTGTTAACATACTGATTTTTGAAAATCCTTGTGCTGATATAAAGGCATTTAACCCTAATGTCAATTGTACAAAGATTGTTCCAATCGCATAAATAGTCATATAATCCATGGCATAACCAATTGTATTTTCACTCGCTCCAAAAAGATATAATAATGGTTCTTGAAAAATCAAAACCAAAACTGTCAATAAAACGGCAATAATCATGAGTGATGTTGTACAGTTACCTAAAATTTTTTCAGCCGTATCATTGTCTTTTTTCCCCATGAAGATACTAGCTCGTGGTGCTCCTCCCATACCAAATAAGTATGCAAAAGCAGAAATAATCATGATAATAGGAAAACAGACTCCTACCCCTGTTAAAGCTGCAGAACCAACTTCTGGAATATGTCCTATATACATACGATCGACCATGTTATATAAAGCATTGACAACCTGCGATGTAATAGCTGGTACAGCCAAAATAAACAATAAATGTCCTACGGGTTCTCTTCCCAAATCGACTTCCTGTGACATTTTTAATTTCATAGACATACCTCCTCATTTTTTTCTTTAAAGTGATCTCTTATTTTTATTAGCGTTTCTTCCATTTTTTGAATATCTTCTTTTGGAATTTCTGATAAAATATCTTCATTAATTTTTCGAATTTCTTTTTTTAAAATCTTTATCTCCTCAATTGCATCGGCTGTTAAATAAATATGTTGAATACGTCGATCAGTGACATCACTTTCTATACGAATCAGCTCTTTTTTCACCAAGCTTTCTACACTACGACTAATGAGTCCCTTAGAAACTCCTAAAAAGACATTTAACTGTGTACTTGTTGTAATACTTGGATTATTTGATAATAAAATTAAGATATTCATTTCATTAGGTGATAATTTCAAATCTTTTAATCTCTCATTTAAAACACGTGCATAATACTTTCTAATCTGTATTGAATAATCTAATAATGTTTCAATGTTCGTTTTCATATCTCACCTCATTAGTTTACTTGTATATTGTTTATAACTAAACAATATACTCTTATTTTATGAAAATTGCAACAAAAAAAGGTGTAACATTTCGTTACACCAATTGCTTTAATAACTTTTCAAATAAATCAATATCATCTTTTATCATATCAATAGAATTTTGCCAGAATGCTGGATCCTGTAAATCAATACCAACACTCTTACCCACATCTTCTAAACTCATTTTTCCTGTTAATGATAAGAAATGTTCATACGTATCAGCAAATGTAGCACCTTGTTTTTGATATAAACCATATAATCCTTTTGCAAGTAATAAACCAAATGCATAAGGAAAATTATAAAACGCATAATCAGCTTCATAATAATGTGGTTTCCATGTCCACATATAGGGATGTAAGTAACGATGATCCAAACCATGACCATAGGCTTCTTTTTGAGCTTCTAACATTAAATCCTTGATTTCTTCAACACTTAATGGTCCTTCTTGACGCTTTTCAATCAATCGACTTTCAAACAAGTAACGTGAATAAATATCCACAATCACCTGTGCACAATCACAGAGCTCATTTTCTAAAATAAACAATTTGTCTTTTGCATCAGCAGATTTGAGCGCTGCCTTTTTGATAATTGTCTCGCAAAATGTCGAAGCTGTTTCAGCAATAGGCATTGGATAGTCAGCATTTAAAGCTGTCTGTGTATTTAAACATTCACCATGAAATCCATGTCCAAGTTCATGACCTAAAGTAATAGTATCACCAAACTCATTTCCATAATTTAATAAGAAACGACTTTCCTGAATACAATGTAAATTATGACAGAAAGCCCCTCCAACTTTTCCCGTTCTTGGATAAACATCAATCCATTGATTTTCAATAGCCTTCTTGGCATAATCTCCTAAATGCTTTGAAAAAGTATAAAACTGTTCTACAACAAATTGACTACCTTTTTCAAAAGGATAAGACATATCACTTTCTACAATTGGAGCATATAATTCATACCAAGGCAATCCATCCGTATAACCTAACGCTTGAGCCTTTAATTGGAAATATCTTTCAAACATAGGTAAAGCTTTTTTCATTGTAGAAATCAAAACATCCAATGTCTTTTGTGACATTCTGGAATCTATCAAAGTACGCTGTAAAACAGAGTCATAACCACGAAGATTGGCACTTGTTATGGCTTCACCTTTAATTGCATTCAAAGCACTCGCAACACCTTGTTCTACTTGTAAATAAGATGCTATCTCGGCTTCATATGCTTTCTTTCTCACCTCTTTATCCTTTGAATAAGCCATATTTAAAACTTCTGTCAAAGGATACTCCTTACCATCCATAGATACTTTCATAAAAGCAATTAACTGATCTTTATATTTCAACCAGGCACTTGAGCCAGTTGTTTTCATTTGTGCCAAAATCTTTTCTCCCTCATCACTTAATAAATAACGATTATGTTCTTGTGTTTCTTTTAAAACAAAAAGATGTTCTTGAATATAAGAATCTTGAATATGATTCAAATCAAACTGACCAATCCAACGATCAATTTTTGCCTGTGCATCTGCAAAACTTGCTAAAAGATTTTCAATAACAGATGAATATTTCAAAGCATTCTGATTCGTTGTATCACTACTCATTGTCAATGATATAAAAGCATATATTTTTTCTACCAGATCCGAAAATTGATTGGATTGTTCTAAATATGACTTTAAATTGTCTTCTGTTTTTTCCTTTTGAGAATATTCCTGCATATCCTCTAACATATGTGTTAATGTTTCAATATCATTTAAAAATGATTGATCTTGAAAAGATAAATATAATTGATCTAAATTCCAACGTTTCTCCATAATAACCTCCTTACTTATATTCATTATATACTTTTTTCGTATTTTTTAATACAAAAAGAAGATGACTTACATCTTCTTTACTTACGATGAATCAAATAATCAATACCTAATGAAATAAAAGCAGTGATTGGAAAAATAATCCATCCTGGATGCCACCAGTTCCATGTCAATCCCATCACACAATATAGCATTGCTGCTAGAGGCATTGTGATTCCAAAAATACTACTTTGCTGCTTTTGAATTTGTTTATCCTTAACATACTCTTTATTATGAACAAGGAATTTATACACACCATCTAAAATTCCATAATAAATAAAGAAGAAAACAGCAATCGCAACACATAACATAAATTGAGCAGGTATCCATTGTGAGTTGGCAAAATGTGTTTCTGTTAATAACGCCACACATGCAAGTGAAACAATAATCAATAAAACACTACCAGCAATAGCTAAAGTCAAATGAGAGTGAAATTGATGATATTGTTCCTGTAACTCTTGTAAATCACTAAAACTCATTTTTATTTCCTGATCTTCAATATTCTGATATGGATTTTTAGAAAGAGCAGCTACCATGATGACAAAAATACTTATACCAATAATGATTAAGAAACCAAAACCACTCCATGTTTCATAAGGTGTATTTGAACATAAAATAGGAATGAGAAGTCCCAAAATCATGAATGATACAGATAATGCCATTTTTAATGCAAAACTTTTTTTGATTTGTATATAGTCGTCTATTTTTTGTTTTGACATTAAATAATAAGAAGTATCTGTTTTTTGAAAAGAATCATCATAATCTTCTTTTAATAAATAATCTAAACTCACTTGAAACAATTCGCTTATTAAAATTATCTTTTCCATCTCTGGATATCCATTTTGCGATTCCCATTTACTGACTGCCTGTCTTGATACATTTAATTGATAGGCTAAATCTTCCTGAGATAAACCTTTTTCTTTTCTTAATTGTTGTAACTTTTCTCCAAAACTCATATATCTCACCTCTTGTCTTAAGCATAGTCAAAATCAGCTCTATAAACCACCAACCTAGAGTTGTTTTTTGTCAACTAGAAGTTGCAAATAAGGGTTGCTACTTTATTTTAACATATTTTAACTCACAAAAATGTAAAGATTGCTTCAAACTCTTATAGATTAAAAAAATAAGTCCTCAAATCATCAAAGAGATATATTCTTTTTATTATCATCTAACTGTCCTATTATAGTTAATAAATCTATGATAGATTCATTTTATTCGATACTTACCCACACCTAATACATAGATATTGCATATTTTTATAATCAATAAATTATGCATTTTGCATTTTTTTAATATAAAATAAAATGTATTTTGCATTTTTTTATATCATTTCATGATATTTTGCTTATTATTTTCAGTCATAGTGACTTCATTAATCAATTTATTGCATCTTTTTTACGCTTATTTTCCTATATAACAGAGTAGAAATGATCTTTATAAACCACTAATCTAAGATTGTTTTTATCAACAATAAGCTACAAATAAGGATTACTATCTTTTTTAACACATTTTTACTTACAAAATGTAAAGATTGTGCTAAAGTATTATAGGGGTGTTCATAATGATAAAGGATTTTCAACAATTATTAAAAGATAAAAATATTCAATTTTATATTGTTCCTACTGATGATGATCATCAGTCTGAAACTGTAGGTGACTATTATCAGGCACGTGCTTATTTAAGTGGCTTTACTGGTAGTGCTGGAACATTACTTGTGATGCAAGATGAAGCTTATCTTTGGACTGATGGGCGTTATTTCATTCAGGCAGCTAAGGAATTATACGAAGGTATTACATTAATGAAAATGGGACAAAAAGGTGTCCCTACACTATTAGAATTTCTTATCCAACATATTCAAGAACATGATAAGATTGCTTTTGATGGTCAAACAATGGCTTGTCAATTTATTCTTGATTTGAAAAAACAGCTTAAAATTGATGACTCTCAAATAGAGTGTGTTGATCTTATGCAGGAATTTTGGAAAGATAGACCTCAAAGATCATGTGAAAAAGCTTTTCTTTATGATATTCAATATCATGGATTATCAACTCATAAAAAGATTGAAAAGATTTTAGACTACATGAAAGATCATAACTGTCAATCACATTTAATAACAACACTTGATGATATAGCTTGGATTTTTAATATCAGAGGAAATGATATTCCATGTTCTCCAACTGTCTTAGCGTTTGCTTTAATTACATTGGATCAGTCATATTTATACCTTCAAAAAGGAAGTTATGACTTAGATATGGTAAAAGCATTACAACAAGAAAATGTCCTTGTGAAAGATTATCAGGATATTTATCAGGATGCTCAGGAATTAAAAGGTCGTGTTTTACTCAGTACCAACCATATTAATTATGCTTTATTCCAATGCTTAAACTGTGAAATTGTTGACAAAATGAATCCATCTCAAATGTTGAAGGCTATTAAAAACGAAGTTGAAATTGAAAATTCAAAACATGCTCATATCAAAGATGGTGTTGCCATGACAAAATTCATGTATTGGCTAAAAAATAATTATGGAAAAATTGATATGGATGAGATGAGTGTTTCTGATAAAGTCTTAGAATTAAGACAACAGCAGGATTTATTTATTGAACCAAGCTTTACAACAATTTGTGCTTGGAAAGACAATGCCGCTTTAATGCATTATCATCCAACATCTACACAATTTACAAAGATTGATCAAGATGGCATGCTATTGATTGACAGTGGTGGACAATATATGGACGGAACAACAGATATTACAAGAACATTCGTATTAGGACAGATTACAGATATTCAAAAGAAACATTTTACTATGGTCTTACAAGGTATGTTAGCCTTACAAAATGCACATTTCTTACATGGATGTACAGGACAAAGTCTAGATATTCTAGCCAGAGGACCAATGTGGGATGAAGATATTGATTATCAATGCGGTACTGGACACGGTGTTGGTCATTTATTAAATGTTCATGAAGGACCACAGAGCTTCCGTTATAAATTGCGTTCTATGTCTGAAAATGTCATTTTAGAACCAGGAATGAATATTACTGATGAACCAGGTATTTATTTAGAAGGACAATATGGTATTCGTATTGAAAATGAATTATTATGTGTCAAAGGTCATGAAAATGAATATGGACAATTCTTACATTTTGAACCATTAACATTTGTACCTATTGATTTAGATGCTATTGATGTCAATATGTTAAGTCAAAAAGAAAAGAACTGGCTTAACCACTATCATCTAGAAGTTTATGAAAAAATTTCTCCATATTTAAATGATGAAGAAAAACAATGGTTAAAAGAATATACAAAAACCATTTAAAAACACAGGTCACATTTTGACCTGTGTTTTCTTCTAATCTAAATCTTCTCCATTTGTTTCAATCACATGTTTATACCAATAGAATGATTTCTTTTTCGCTCTTGAGAAATCTCCTTCATGGGCATTATTGTAGTTGACATAGATAAATCCATAACGTTTATCATATTCACCTGTAGAAGCTGAAACGATATCAATAGGTGCCCACATTGTATATCCTAATAAATCAACACCATCATAATCAACAGCTTCTTTCATAGCTGCAATATGTGCTGCCAAGTAATCAATACGATACTGATCATCGACAACATATTCATCATTATCATCAATATATTTATCATAAGCACCAAAACCATTTTCAACAATCATCATTGGTAATTCAAAACGATCATTAAACCAGTTTAGACACCATCTTAAACCAACGGGATCAATTTGCCATCCCCAATCACTGGCTTTGAGATATGTATTTCTGACATAATCTTCTTCAGAAAAATCAAATGAACGACCATATCTTCCAGTATATTTTGTCGCATAGCTCATATAATAAGAGAATCCTATATAATCTACACATCCTTCAGCCAATGCTTTTTCATCTTCTGGTAAGATAAAGTTATCATATCCTTTTCTTTCAAATTTCTTTAATAAGTGTTTAGGATAATGTCCTCTTGCATGAACTTCTACATACCAATATTTTTGATGCATTGCTTGTTGTGCATTTAAAACATCTTCAGGATTGCATGTTGCTGGATAAACACCATTCATACCAATCATACATCCAACTTTTGCATCGGGATCAATTTCATGTGCCGCTTTCACTGCCAATGCACTGGCAACTAATTCGTGATGTGCTGATTTATACATCATATATTCAATATCGTCACCTTCTTTAACAAGAACTGCACCTTCTTGAGCAAGATGATGTGCCCCCATTGATATTAACTCAGCCTGATTATTGATTTCATTAAAAGTCATCCAATATTTAACTTTTCCTTTATATCTTTCAAAACAAACTTTGGCATATTTCACAAAGAAATCAATACATCTACGATCCATAAACCCATTATACTTTTCAGCTAAATGATATGGCATTTCAAAGTGTGATAAAGTCACAATTGGTTCAATTCCTAAACGATGCATTTCATCAAATAAATCATCATAGAATTTTAATCCTTCTTCATTAGGTTGTTCATCATCACCATTTGGAAAAATTCTTGTCCATGCGATAGAAGTTCTAAAAGCTTTAAATCCCATCTCTGCCATTAAAGCTAAATCTTCTTTATAATGATGATAGAAATCAATACCCACATGATTTGGATAATCTTCACCATCAATAACACCATTTGTAATTCTTCTTGCAACACCATTAGATCCTGCTGTCATCACATCAGCAATACTAACACCTTTTCCTCCTTCATTCCATGCTCCTTCAGCTTGATGGGCAGCAATCGCTCCACCCCATAAAAAATCTTTTCTAAATCCCATTTTTTAATTACCTCCATTTCTATTTTTTATTATACTACAAAACAGTTTTGAAAAAAGAATATTTCATATAATAAAAGATTATTTTTCTCTCTTTGCAACCACCACATGAACAGAATCACCAGGTTGCTTGTTTAATTGTTTTCTAATAGATTTCAACATCCCAATAATATAACAGATTTGACCATATTCATCTTTCACTCCCATATTGACAATACTTCCATCATAGGGAACACCATCAAATGTGACATGAACTTTCATTCTTCCTTTTCCATATAATTGTCTTATATCATAGGGTCAAATCACATAAGCACCATCTCGATCCTCTACTTTATGAATCATGGCATCAAATTCAAATAAGTGACTCATTCAACAATCTTCTCTTGTTTTTTTGGCTAAATTTCTTTTCACTTCTAAACGATAATTCGTCCATCTTCTCAATAACTCATAAATAACTGAGAAAGTTGGTAATCCAAAAACCATTCCTGGTATACCAAACAATCCCCCACCAACACTGACTGCAAATAACACCCATAAAGCTGATAAACCAACTGAATTTCCTACAACATGTGGATAGATTAAATTGGATTCAAACTGTTGTAATAGGGTACTGAAAACAAGGAAAATCAATGCTTTCACAGGTGATACAAATAATATTAACACTGAAGATATCACTGCCCCAATAATAGGCCCAAAATATGGAATAATATTTGTAAAACCAATGACAATAGCCGCAATAGATGCATAAGGAATATCTAAAATCATACAACCAATATAACACAATACGCCAATAATAATTGATTCTGTTAATTGTCCAGCCAAGAAATTTTCAAAAGTTGTTCCTGTTAATTTGACAACTTCGCTGATATACTGATAATGTTCATCATTAAATAAAGCATGTGCAAATTTCTTCACCTGTCTGATTAGTTTATCTTTAGAGAAAATCATATAGATAGCCATGACAAATCCCATAAAAATATTAATGACACTTGTTGTGATATGGGAAACACCTGAAGCAATATTAGGTGCCCAAGCCGTTAAAGTAGAAATGAATGTTTGAGCAAAACGTGTTTGAAATTCATTGATTTTATCAAGAAGATCTGGTGATAAACGAATTTCTTCAAACACATAATTCAACCATTTTTCAGCCTGCGCAAAAATACTAGGTAAATTGTCTATTAATGTTCTTACATTTTCTATAACTTGTGGCACAACAACCATAACAACAAGTAATAATACTAATAAAATAAGTAACACTGATAAAATCGCTGAAACAACTCTACGTTTTTTCTTATTTTGTATAGCTAGTTTCTTTTCAAAGAACTTCATTGGAATATTAAAGATAAAAGCCAGAATAAAACCTATAATAAATGGTTGAATAATATTTAATAATTCCCCCAAATATTGAAAAATACTTTCAAAATAAATCACCCCTAAAACAAGTAAAGCGGTATAACTCAAAATAATGAATATATTTTTTAATGTCAAATCACGTACTTTTATGGATGTTTTCAAATCAATCACCTCATTTTTATTTTATATTGTCATTATGAACTCTTTATTTATCTTCCATAATATATTTTTGCATTAAAGATGGATTCTTTTCTAAGAATTTAAACACAAAGACACCTATCAATAATACAATCAGTTCCCCTATAAACACATACATAGCATTTATAAAAAATGGTAAATCCAATAAAAAATATAACTCTGCACCAACAATAATCCCATTAAACAAAGCGCCTAAAAAAGCTCCTAGAAATAAGTTAGAAATCATTGTCAATGATAGACAAGTTATAAGTGATGCTAGCGTACCAAATATAACATCATAAATGCCTAATGGAGAAAACGCATTAGCCAACATGCATCCTACAAGTAATCCCGGAATATAGCGACGATTATAAAAAGCTAAGAAAATCAATATTTCGGATAATCTTAACTGAATTGCACCATAAGAAAAAGCAGAACATACCAAAGTGAAAACAGCATATATACAGGCTATCATTGCATTTATCGCAACTATTTGTATTTTTCTTTTCATATCTCAACCTCACTTCTTTATTCATTATACCATATTTTTATATTTCTTTAAAAAAAGCTTTTCATTTATTCTTCCATTAATTAAACTATATTTAAAGATAGGAGGAATCATTATGACAACGCTTTATGTTTCTGATTTAGATGGTACACTATTAAATTCCAATCAGACATTATCTCCCTTTACCATCCAGACAATCAATCAGCTTGTTAGTGATGGCATGTTATTTTCTTATGCAACTGCCAGATCTTATCAGACAGCTAAGAAAGTCACACAAGGATTACAGGCGCCTTTTCCTTTAATTGTTTATAATGGTGCATGTGTGAGAGATAATGTATCAGGTGAGATCTTATTATCACATTGTTTCCAAGAAGATATTCATCTGCTTTTAGATCATTTTTTAAACAATCATCTTTATCCTATTGTCTATGCGTTTATTGACGGTGAAGAAAAATTTTCTTTTATTCCAGAAAAATGCACACCTGGAATGCTTGAATTTATTGAGTCTAGAAAAGGTGATCCACGAATCAGAATCATCCATCATCCCAAAGACTTTTATGTTGGTCAAATTTTTTATGTCACATTGATTGATGAAACAGATAAGCTTAAACCGTTTTATGAATATTATCAAAAACAATATCATTGTTTATTCCAAAAAGATATTTATACAAATCAACAATGGCTTGAAATTATGCCTCAAGGGACATCTAAAGCACATGCTATTGAACAATTAAAACATATTTATCATTATGATCGTCTTGTTGTTTTTGGAGATGGCGAAAATGATATTGAGATGTTTCAATTAGCGAATGAAGCCTATGCAGTAAATAATGCACATGAAAAATTAAAAGCGATTGCTACTCAAATCATCCCTTCCAATGATCAAGATGGGGTTGCTCAATTTTTAAAAAAGGCATATCAAAAGCTATAATATGATTTCACATTATAGCTATACATAGATAATCTTCACTTCAGATAAATTTATTTTTCCTTTTAAAATCATTGTATGTTCAACAATATTATGATCAAACATTTCCATATCAATATATGATAGTACACTATCTGTACAATTCTTCACTTTCCATGTCTTTGGAATATAAAGTTCTAACATGGCACAGCTCATATAAAGATAACAATTGATTTCCTGTCCTTTTATATCAGCCTGATCAAAATAAATCTTCATCATTCCTGCTCTATTGGTAATGGTTATATCTTCCATATTTTGTGAGTCAATATAACGAATACAGCTTCCAAAGCTTTCTTTAATATCAACATGCCCATCTTTTACAGTTTTTTTATCTTGAATATCCTGTGCGTAATGGGTATGTTTTTTTGATGATGGAAATAATATATGACAACCTATACTTGCTAATAAGGCAGCTATTAAGACTGTCCAAGGCGTAATGGCTTCTAAACCAAGTGGCTCATCATAAATGATGATTAAAAACGCTATTGAAAACAAGAATCCTGTTGCACGTTTATGTAATAAACTAGATAAAGCAGATACACCAAAAAAAACTGTCAGTAATAAAGTCCATATACTCATATGTATATTCACAAGACCTAATTGTGTCACAATCAATAAGACTGCCAAAGCAATAAACAAAACACCCCAAAACATTTTACTTTTTTTC
The DNA here is from genome assembly GCF_002161155.1 of Massilimicrobiota sp. An105. Lineage (NCBI taxonomy): Bacteria > Bacillati > Bacillota > Erysipelotrichia > Erysipelotrichales > Erysipelotrichaceae > Massiliimicrobium > Massilimicrobiota sp. An105. The sequence goes on along the minus strand of NZ_NFLY01000005.1, from coordinate 45,051 downwards.
ATCTTATAACCTCTTTTCCTCTAATCTTATTTTTAGTGGTTTATAATAATGTCTAGATACATACACTTGCTTATGTGTATCTTCAAATTCAATAAGACATGGACTAGATATTGTTTTATGAATAGCATATATTTTCTTGACATTCAAAATAGTCGACTTTGATATTCTCATAAAATTTCCTGGTAACATTTCTTCAAGTTCATACAGTTTATATTTAATCTGATACATATCATTTTTGGTATGGGCATGAATATGATGATCACTGGTTTCAAAAAATAAAATATCGTCCAATGATAAATAATATTCTACTTGACCTTTATAAAAAATCATTGTTTTTGAACTTTTAGACATATCATGAATCACTTCTTGTATGCGTTGCACTTTTTCATTCAAAGATGGAGCTTTAATAACCACTTCTTCTTCCTGTAAACTCTCATCTATTTCTATTTTGACTTTCATATCTAATCTCCTTTGATATCTTTACTATAATAAGAAATACCAAAAAAGTAAATACTCCTAGCCTAAGTGGTTCATATGTCAAAGTAAGTGGTCAAAAAAAGGTATGTATCATGAAATGATATATACCTTCTTCATCCTATAATTCTTCACCGTTTGTTTCGATGACTTTTTTATACCAATAATAAGAATCTTTTGGAATTCTATTCAATGTTCCAGAATTTTCATCTTCTTCTCTATCAACATATACAAATCCATAACGTTTCTGATATCCATTTAACCAGCTTAATAAATCTGTATATGACCATGTACAATAAGCCAAAACTCGACATCCATCATCAATAGCTTTCTTTAATTCTTCAATATGTGCTTTTATATAAGCAATACGATATGGATCATGAACCTGTCCATCTTCAACCTTATCAAAAGCTCCTAAACCATTTTCAGAAATAACAACAGGTAAATCATAACGTGAAGTAATATCACGACAGCACATTCTGATTCCCATTGGATCTATTGTCCAATCCCAGTCAGTTGTTGGCAAGAAATCATTTGCCGGATTCTTATATAATCCTGGTACACCTTGAACTTGAGCTGTTCCTTTTTCACCTGTGTTGTTCATTGTATTCGTCATACCAACACCATTGATATCATTATATTCAGCAACACATGTCTGATAATAATTCACACCCATAAAGTCAACTAATGCAGCAGCTTTTTTCAAAATGTCTTCATCGCCATCTTCCATTTGTGGAGTGACTCCTTGACTTTCTAAATATGCCCAAGCACTTCTTGGATAACGTCCATAAGCATAGATATCCATCCACCAATAATTTTGTAAATCATCATAATCAGCTTTAGCCATTGCGTTTTCAGGTTTTCTATCATATGCATAACATGGACTGTAAGCAAATGAAGCACCAACTTTTGCGTCAGGATACATTTCTTTTAAAGCCAAAACTGTCTTTGCATGTGCCATATTGGCATGATGGTTAACCTGATAGAATGTTTTCATATCGTTTTCTTTTCCTGGTGGATGCATTCCTTTTAACCATCCAAATGATGTAAAGATATTTTGTTCATTCATTGTAATCCAGTATTTAACACGATCACCATATCTTTCAAAAAGTGTCTTGGCATAGTTTACATAATCATCAACAATCTGACGACTTTCCCAACCATGATATTGATCTTCTAAAGCTTGAGGCATATCCCAGTGATAAACTGTCACCATTGGTTCAATACCATATTTTAGTAATTCATTAATTAAATCATCATAGAATTGAAGTCCTGCTTCATTCACTTCACCATTTCCATTTGGATAGATTCTTGTCCAGGCAATAGAGAAACGATACGTTTTTAATCCCATTTCTGCCATTAATTTGACATCTTCCTTGTAACGATGATAATGGTCAACAGCTTTATCTCCTGTTGTTGCTTTAAAAGTCTTTCCTGGAATTCTTACAAACTTATCCCAATTGGAAACACCTTTTCCATCTGCATCCCATCCACCTTCTACCTGATAGGCAGCAGATGCACTTCCCCATAAAAAGTCTTGAGGGAAACCTTTTGATTTTTCAAAATACATATAAGTCCTCCTTTTTATATATTCTCATTCATAAACTCAATAAGAGATAATGAATAGGAATCCTGTTTATCTTTTAAATCATAAAGATGTTCTTCTTTGATTGGAAACAATAATTTCTCAGAAGCATCATGATTATATAATGGAAATACCATATGGAATGGCACATCCTGATCATTTTTAGAATGAATATAAACTGTTGGAATCTGATTTTTCTTAACCAGTTCTACAGTATCTAATTTTTTAATATCTAGCTTTAACTCATCTTTCACGACTTTTCTAATCATCATACCCGCTAAATATTTCGTTACTTTCATCTCTTTTTGACATTTCAATGTCAAATAGTGATAAACATTGTCATAAGCTCCTTCACTGATAATCAAATCTACATTCTTTAATTTACCAAGTCCAGAAGCATTTAAAATCGTATTTGCTCCCATTCCTTTTCCATACATAATCAAACGATGCTGATCTCCATACTTCTGTAATAAATACGTATTGAAATACATTAAATCAAAAACATCACGATAACCAAAACCACGAATATATCCATCACTTAAACCATGAGCATGTGCATCAATCATTAAAATATTATCATTTTCAAAAACGCTTTCTAAATATTCAACAGTCTGTGTTAAAGACTTCGCTGATGCCATTAATGCATGCAAACAAACAATTGTTCTTGTCGCATTTGGTTTTTCTATCAGATAAGCTTGAAGATATAAACCTTTATGATTTTGTATTTTGACTTTTTGAGCATTGATTTTTTCATACCAGTTTCCTTGATCTTCTTTATTTAAATGTTCACGATATAATACCTTTTTAGCAAACTGATTAGCTAAAGCTAAGCTTGCTGTTAAGGTAGAAGCCGTTAAAGTAGAAGCAACTGCTGTTGTAATGGCTACCTTCTTTTTCATTTATACCACTCCTTAAAATTATCCATTAATAATCTATTAATATTTGTAACCTGTTCAAATGAACTGAGGCGATAACTTTCATTTTCCATTCTTGCTGCAAAATACTGTATAGCTGTCACCAATTCATCTCTCACTTTTGGTTTCATGTTATCTGGGAAAGATTCAATTGGAAAACAAGTAAAGACAAAGGTATTATAATCTCTATGGAATAAATCCAGTAGGATCTGATATCCTTCTGCTTGAATAATAGAATTTCCTAATGCCAGATCCAAATCATGATTTGCAAAAGTTAACATATAATGAATAATATTACGCAACACATTCATTAAAACTTCATAATAATGATCATAATCACTATAAAAAATATAGTAAATATACGAAAAAACAAGATTCCCCTGATTTTCATCTTTCTTTTTATCAACCAATACAAAATCTTTCTCTATTAATGTAAATTCATCTTTAAATGTATCTATAATAGCTTTTGTCACATGGTATTGTGATAAAACCATTGATCCAAAATCAGTCATAATAGCAAATGTAAATCGTGAATTTAAGCATAATGTACGAATAGCCTTAAAAAGTTCATCAGGAACATTCTTATAAAATTTATCTAAATGGCGATAAACAATGCGTATGATTTTTCTAATATAATAAAGATGATATTGATATTCAGTATCTAAATATTTTGAATTGGTACCATCCCACTCATATTGATATAGCACAGATTCAAATAAAAGATTCAATGAATCAATAAAGTTTTTATAATTCTTATGTTTCAAATTCATCTTTAAACATGGTAAGAAAATTTTATAGAAATCATCCATTGTTTGTTGGTTAATTCCATGATGATACTTCATATAACTTAAAATATCACAGAAATCAATAGGGGCTAAGATATTCAGTTCACTTGATACTGTTTTGATAAAATTTTCATACAATGAATAATGCAAAACACGTTTATATCCTAGTTTTGCTAGTATTCTTGAAAGAGCATCTTTAACAATATAAAGCTTTTCCTGTTCATGTAGATCTTCTGAAAAAGTATACGTAATTTCATCCTGACAATGAATTTCAACAAAAATATCAATTTGTCTAAAATTCTGATCCAACATATAATAATGAACTTTAAACGTATGTTCTTCAGTGCGATAGCCACTATGATAACGATATTTTCCTACATACTGTGATTGATGATCAGCCATGAATTTTTCCATGACTGCTTTATCAAACGTCATATTTTATCCTCCTTTATGAGCTTTTTGAAAACGTGGTAAAAACTGATTACGTACATACTGCACGGCAATATAACGTATATTTTCTTTAGAAAAATCTCCTCCTATAGATAATGAAGTATCCATAATTTCTTCAGTCAATAAAGTTAATTCATGATCTGATAATTCTATTTTTTCCAAAGCAATAGTTGTTCTTACAATTTCTTTACAATCATCTATATAATTCTTTTTATCTATATCTGTCACATGTTCCATATTTTAACACTCCTCTTATTCATCATTATAACATGATTATATGTCTTTTTTATAGACAATTCTGTCTTTTTTTTAAGTCATTTTATGATGCTTTTCTTCATCATTTCTCATATAAAAAGATAGCTCTGTTCTATCTTCTCTACATCTCTTTTTCACACAGCTATCTTAAAAAAGTTATGTCTTCAGTTATGGATAAACCTAAGTTTTCTAAATGTTGTCGGGCCTGATGATACGTTTTCATATCCAGTAAAGATTGGCTTTCATGAGCATCAGTTCCAATAATGATACGATTGCCCACCTCTCTAGCTATTTTGAAAAAAGTATCATTAGGATAATGACGATGTGTTTTATATCCTAACAAATTAAATTCTAATGGTAAATTCATTTCCTTTGCCTTGATACATAATCTAAGCATTTCCTGCTTATAGAATGGATCCGATGTATCATAACGTGCCAAATCCGGATGTGCCACATAACTGTATAATCCAGTTTCCATAGCTTTTATGCAGCTATCAACATATTGAGATAATTGTGATTTTGTAAGAGGATGTCCAAAATATATGCCTGTTTCATCACTGCCATCATAATGATGACCTAAAATAATATAATCAATAGGATATTGTTTTAACATATCTCTTAAACCATCCATATATTTTTCAAAATATTCACATTCCAATCCTATTTTAATAGAAATTTGATGCTTATATTTTTCCTTTAATTTTAATAAAGTTGATACATAATCATCAATCTCATAGGCTTCCATACGCATCGTTGGATGAAATGAGGAATCATAAATCCAAGGGGTATGATCACTAAATCCAAGTTCTGTATAACCAGATTGAATAGCTGATAGAATATAATCTTCTTCACTATCTATAGCATGTTGACAACGTCTTGTATGAGTATGATAATTCTTCACTATGACTCAGCTCCTTTTCTTGATAATTATAGCGTAAATTGAATCATTTGAAAATAAAAAGGCATCTTATGAAGATACCTATTCATAATCACATGTATAACCACGCATATCTAATTCTAATTTTTCTACCTGCCAATCTTTCAACAAATCACCAAGCTCTTCCTTCATTCTTACAACACCTTTTTTATCACTTTCTCTAATCAATGCCATAATCGTTGGACCAGCCCCTGATAAATAGCATCCCAGTACATGATCATCCTGTTCCAAAACAGACATAATTTCATCATATCCCTGAATCAAAGTTCCACGATAAGGTTGATGCAGGCGATCCTTAAAACCAAGTTTAAGTCCATCATCATATCCATTGATTAAAGAGGCAACCATTAATGCTAAATGAGAAACATTCGCAATAGCATCCTGACGAGGCAACTGTTGTGGTAAAACAGCACGAGATTTTTCTGTTGATAAAGTAAATGGAGGTATGAAAGCAACAAAACGATAATCATGTTTGACAGGAATATTCAATGTTGTGACATGTTCTTCATTCATGACTGACACTGTCAATCCACCAAAGATGGCTGGTGCTACGTTATCTGGATGTCCTTCTATTTGTGTTGCCAGTTCTAATATTTCCTGTCGATCTTCACTACGGTCCATGAACGCATATGCACCGACAATACCTGCAACAATACATGTTGAAGAACTTCCTAAACCTCTTGTATAAGGGACATCTCCACTACATTCAATACGTAATCCTTGAAACTGCAATCCACAAGCTTTTGCACCTTCAACAAATGCTCGATAAGTTAAATTGTCCTGATTACAGAATTGTTGCGGACAGCCCGTAATTTCTAAGCCCTGATCCAGCAATTCAAAAACAAATGTATTGTATAATGTCACAGCAAGACCTGCAACATCAAATCCCGGTCCTAAGTTAGCACTTGTCGCCGGAACTCTCACTTTGACTTTCATAATGACATCTCCTTTATTTTTTGAGAAATCTCATGAATTATATCATCTTTATCAATAACTTTTTGATGTAAAATTTCTTTTTGATCAAGTTGAACTAATGGTTTTGGAATATCAACACCTGTTTTTTCATAAACAGCTTCAATCGCTTGATATTCAGATAAGCTTTGATCTGTTAAAGCTTTATAAACAGAATCAGCAAATTTATATGGTGAAGCTGTCGCTAAAATAATTGTCTTTGTTTCATCTCCCGAAGCCTTTTGATATTCTTTATAAACGCCATAACCAATAGCAGTATGTGTATCTAAAAGATAACCTGTCTGTTCAAAACATGTTTTGATTGTATCTAGTACTTCATCTTCATTAAGCCATCCTGCCTTAAATACATCCTGTATCTTTTCTAATAAATCAGATGAAATTTCATAAACACCATTTTGATTCAAATCATCCATATATGATTTTACCTTTTGACTATCCTGTGCCATCATATACACAAGTCTTTCTAAATTACTTGAAACAAGGATATCCATGGCAGGTGCATTTGTTTTATAAAATTCACGACGTGCATCATATTTCCCAGTACGGAAAAAATCAGTCAAAATATTATTTTTATTAGACGCTACAATAAATTTTTGGATTGGTAAGCCCATCTTTTTCGCTAGAACTCCAGCTAAACAATTGCCAAAATTTCCACTTGGAATAGTGAAATGAACACTCTCACCTAAACGAATCTCATTTTTATTAACAAGTGTCATATATGAATAAAAATAATACACAATCTGTGGAATCAAACGCCCTATATTAATAGAGTTAGCTGAAGAAAGGAAAACATGATGTTCATCACATAAATCTTTTAATGCTGATGATTGAAAAGCCTGTTTCACTGCTCTTTGAGCATCATCAAAATTTCCCTGAATTCCAACCACATCAACATTGTTTCCTGTCTGTGTTACCATTTGTTGTTTTTGAATAGGTGAAACCCCATCAACAGGATAGAAAACCTGAATATATGTTCCATCTACATCTTTAAATCCTTCTAAAGCAGCTTTTCCAGTATCTCCAGATGTTGCAGCTAAAATCATAACTTTTCTTTGTTCACCTTTTTTCTTAAGTGAATATGTCATAAAATGTGGCAATAATGATAATGCCATATCTTTAAAAGCGGCTGTTGGTCCCTGGAATAATTCAGCGATAAAAACATCTCCTGCCTGTTTAACAGGAACAACTTCCTGAGGAAATAAATTTTGTCCATAAGCTTTTTGACATAACGCTCTCATTTCTTCTTTTTCCTGTTCTCCCACAAAAGAAGTCATAATTTCAGTTGCCATGTCTACATAAGATAAATGTTGTAATGCTTTTAAATCTTTCTGATCCAATTCAAAATCAGGAACAAGCAATCCTCCATCACTACCAATCCCCTGTAAAATAGCATCACAAAAATCCAATGGTCTTTGTTGACCTCTTGTACTCACATATTTCTTTTCATTCATGATATACACCTGCTTTCCATATTTTTTACATTGTATACAATTTTAAAATACAAGTCAATATTATTAGAATATTTAAGTATAGTTCCTATTTATTTTATAAAATATCTAAAAATAACAAATATTTTATGATATTTTTAAAATATCATTTTGACTAATATTCTACAATATACTATAATAGCAATAATTATATAAAGGGGGAATCAAAAATGAGTCAAATCATTATACCAAAAGATTATCAACCACATCTTAATTTAATTGAAACTGAGGTTGCTATTAAGATGATTAAAGATACATTTGAAAGAAGATTAGCTGAACAGCTTCGTTTAACACGTGTCTCTGCGCCTTTATTTCTATTAAAAAATACTGGGCTTAATGATGATTTAAATGGAATTGAAAAACCTGTTTCATTTACTTCATTTGAATTGAATCATAATGATGAAATCGAAATCATTCATTCTTTAGCTAAATGGAAAAGAGATGCTCTTTATCGCTATGGTTTTGAACAACATACAGGTTTATATACAGATATGAATGCAATTAGAAAAGATGAAGAATTAGATAATATTCATTCTATGTATGTGGACCAATGGGATTGGGAAATGGTGATTTCCAAGGAAGATCGTACTTTAGATTATTTTAAAGCAATTGTTTCAAAAATATATAATGCTTTATTAGATGTTGAATTTCTCATGATCAGACACTATCCACAACTCGGTGAATCTATTTTACCTGATGAAATCTATTTTATCACTTCTCAAGAGTTAGAAGATTTATATCCAGATCTTTCACCTAAAGAAAGAGAAAAAGCTATCACAAAAGATAAAAAAGCTGTCTGCATCTTACAAATTGGGGATATTTTAAAATCAGGAAAAAAACATGATGGACGTGCACCTGATTATGATGACTGGAAATTAAATGGGGATATCCTTGTTTATAACACGCAATTAGATGATGCATTAGAAATTTCAAGTATGGGTATTCGTGTAGATGAACATGCATTAAAAGAACAATTAGAAAAAGCCAATGCAATGGAACGTTTATCTTTACCTTTCCATCAAAATGTAATCAATCATGTTCTTCCATTAAGTATTGGTGGTGGAATTGGTCAAAGTCGTTTATGTATGTTCTTTTTAAGAAAAGCTCATATTGGAGAAGTACAAGCTTCTTTATGGGATGATGAAACTATGAAATTATGTAAAGAAAATCACATTCATTTATTATAAAAAAATAAACTATAATCAATCAGATCCGGTTGATTATAGTTTTTTTATGTCATCACATATTTTCTAAGATTGTTATAACATCCAATAATGATGTCAAAACACCTTGTGTCTTTTGTACATAGTCTTCACCTGGTTGCTTTAAATCAGGAATACAATAGACAGGCACTTTCGCATCATAAGCTGCCTGTATACCTGCTTCACTATCTTCTAAAACAATAGCCTCTGACGGCAAAACATTTAATCTTTCACAGGCTTTTAAGAAAATATCAGGATACGGTTTCCCTCTTTGGACATCACTGCCACAAATGATTTCATCAAAATAATGTAAAATATCATGCTCATCTAAAATGCTATGAGCTCTTGATGACAGACTTGATGTTGCCAGCGCAATAGAATATCCATGTTCCTGTAAATACTTTAATAATTCTTGAGTTCCTTTTTTCAATTGGACACCATCTTCTTTCATATATTTCTGCTCTAAATGATGAAACAATTGGAATTTTTCCCTAATATCATAATCCAAATGATAATGTTCTTTAATAAACTGCAAAGATACATTTAACTGCTTTCCTGGATAATCCTGAATATAATCTTCCATCATAAATGAATATCCATAACTTTCAATCAGTTCCTTATAACAGCGATAAGAAATCACTTCACTATCAATCAATAATCCATCCATATCAAAAATAACTACTTTTATCATAATGATCCTCCTGTATCGCAATTTTGCTTTCTACCTTCAAAGCAACATTTTTTAAACCATCAAATACACTTGACAAATAAAATTTTTCTTTATTACAAATTATGAATGATATATAGCATTTGCATTGATATTATCAATAATACTTTTTATACCTGCCCATACTGTTATATCCGAAAAGACATCTACAATGCTCCCTCGATTGGTAAATGGAGAATCCTGAAGAACTGAAAAATCCTTCATTATTCCATTTCTAGCAATATATTCTATGATTTGATTAACAAAATAAATTTGATCACTATTCAAGTAATTACTATTTAAAAATTCTGAAAAGGCATCTTTAGCAACATCCAAATCTAATCCAACTATTTCCCTTACAAATTCACCCAACGGTTTTTCTCCATATTCAGTATAGTATTCTTCTTTCGTACCTAAATCATGCCACAAAATATCTTCTAATTTCTCTATATCTTTACTAGTAAGTACCTCATTTTTTTTAATTTTTCTAATCACTGCTTCATCTTGTTGATGTTGTCTAATAAAAAACTCTGCTTTTGCTTTATATTGTTTTAAATCGTCGTTTTGTAATTCTGATTCTTTCCAATCCACAGATAAAATATCATCATCCAATGTAGTTTCATACATTACTAATGGTTTAGGGATATATTTTACCAAATCCCTTATACTCTTTCTTATTATTTCAAAATCATTAATATCAGCTTCATCAAGATAATCAGTATTCAATATTTTATTTATTAATTCTGATTGAATTTGAATTTCCGGTATATTTGCAACACCTGAAATACCTTTTACTTTCTTTAGTAAATCCGAACGCGCTTTATTATATTTTTTACCTGATAAATATGCCAATTCGATTCCATACATCAATGCATCGAAACGCACAGCCCTAATTTCATCATCTTCGGGTATAATCAAAGGCGCTACTTCTTCTTTAATAAGCAATGTATCTTCATAAGACAAAGAGTTATAGTTATGACTATCAGAATATTTATCAATATATTTCAGGTGTTGTCTAATTGCAAAATTTTCTCGATCTAATTCTTGAATTTTAATCACCATTTCATCAATAAGCTGTTTTCTAAATAGTTGTAAATCATCTGTTTGATAATTTATATCTTGTAATTTATAAACTATTTGAAACTTTAATGAAAATATAGCTCCCTGTACGGCTATCATATTTGCGGAAACTTTTCCCTTATTCATTCTAAAAAATTCAAAATTTCCACAAAAATCAAAAATATAAAACTTATTTTTATCTTTCCCATCGATAAGATATGGACATAATCTTGTTCCTCTACCTATCATTTGCCAAAATTTTGCTTTACTCATTACTTTTTTAAAGAAAACCAAGTTAACAACATCTGGTACATCAATGCCTGTATCTAGCATATCTACTGAAATAGCAATTTGTGGTAGTTTATTCGCATCAGAAAATTCATCAATAAGACTTTGAGCATAATTGATATAATTATCTATAATTTTCGCATAGCCATTTAAATGTGGATATGTTTTATTAAATATTTCATATATTTTCTCAGCATGTTTATGACTTTTTGCAAAAATAACAGTTTTTCCAATCTTTTGTCCATAATCAATATATATGCCATTTTGCATTAATATTTCCAATGCTTTTTTTATAGTATCTTCATTAAAAATCCATGAGTTCATTGCTGATGATTCTATTTTTTCAGGTAGATGCCCATCTTCAGTTGTAAAAGTAGATTCATACTTCTGCTTATCCTCATCTGATAATTCATCATAAGTAATTCCATTTTCAATGAACTTAAGAGTTGTTTCCACAGATAAATAATCAACTAAATAGCCGTCTTTAACTGCCTGTGATAATTCATATCCATATGTAGGAACTCCATTTTCTAGACCAAATATTTCATAAGTATTTTTATCTATATCGTCTTTAGGTGTAGCTGTTAAGCCAACAATAAGACTATCAAAATATGTAAAAATATCCTTATATTTATTATAGATAGATCTATGTGCTTCATCACAAATAACCAAATCAAAATGCCCACATGTATATAGTTTTTTTTCTTCGTATTTTACCGAATCTATACAATTCATCATTGTCTGATATGTAGAAAATACAATACGTGCATTATAATTTTCTTTATCTTCTACCAAATTTGTTACTGACATTTCGGGAAGCATATTTACAAAACTTCTTTTTGCTTGTGTAACAAGTGAATTTCTATCTGCTAAAAACAAAACATTTTTAATCCATCCTGCTTCCATTAAAACTTTTACAAGCCCAATAACTGTTCTTGTTTTACCAGAACCTGTTGCCATCACTAGTAATGCTTTCCTTCTGTTTTTCGCTTCAAAACTTTCGCATATAGCTTTAATAGCACCTTGTTGATAATATCTCCCCGCAATATTTAAATCTACTTTGATATTACTCAATTTTCCTTTCATTTTTCTAAGATTATATATTTTTTCTAAATCTCTTTTTGAATATATTGATGCCACTTTTCTTTCTGGATATTGATGATCGTCAATCCTTGTATCAAACCCATTTGTTAAAAAAATAATTGGACGTCGTTTATACTTCTTTTCTAATAAATCAGCATATAATTTAGCTTGTTGTCGTCCCTTTGAAGGATCAACACAAGTTTTCTTTGCCTCAATAACAGCAAGCGGTTTATGAGCATCATCAAATAAAACATAGTCAGCATATCCAACTTTTCCTTTATTTGGCATACCATATAACTCAACTTCATTTAACCAATCTTTTCCTTCAATCCACCCAGCATCTCTAAGCATTGAATCTATATATAATTTTCTTGTTTCAAACTCACTTAATTCTAATGGTTTAGGGACATAATTTTGTTTTTGAGCCTCTCTTCTTAACGTTAATTCTTTCTTTAATTTTTGATTTTCTCTAATAAGCTTTTCTAACTCAATTTCAATTATTTCATTTTCTGATATTGATTCCTTTGTTTTTACATTCAGTAATGATTGATCATAATTTTTTTCAACATATACATCACTATAACAACAAGAAATAAAATCCATAAAATAAAATAGATTTTCTAAACATAATTTAGCAACATCATTAGATAGTTTTTTATTATCATGCGCTGCCATATTCCCATTAATAAGTATAAAATCTAAACGTTTATACAAATTTTCATCAATAATATCCTGAAAATCTTCTGAACGCATTAAACTATATAATGTACTTTGATATGGCATTTTTAAATCATTATCAATTGAATACATCCATTTAATAGCCATTTCCATTGCTCTACGACAATTTAACGTACATGTTGAAGCATCAATTTGATAACTTTTTTCTGCAATAATAGCAGCATCAGCAAAACTACTAAATTTTGGCTCATTTTTCAAATAATCGAAATTAGTCATATTCCTATCTCCCCTTTCCATAAACAATTTATCCTTTATTTATAAATTTTGATTTATCGACTTGTTTCGTAAAATTTACAAACTCGCTTTGCAATTGTATTGGTGGAACTATAACCTCTACATTGCTTAACGTTTTTAAGTTTAAATTCTTCTGGGCAACCTGTGTAGCAAGTGCTTCTAATGAACTCTGTAAAAAACTAAACCAATAATGAACAAATACTGTTTCAACTCGCTCTCCAGCAATAAAGCCTACTACACTGTCCGGAAAACATGCATCAAAAGTTAGTATTGATGTTTGAGCAATATTAGCGGCTATCGTTATACATAGTGTTCCTTTTGGCCACATCTTACTCTGTTTTAATCCTAACTCAGAGTACGTACTTAAATATGATGTAATATAAGTATCAGCATTAGCCACTTCCCCTGTTTGAACTAATGGATATGGTCCTCCAAGTAATTCAACAGCATTTCTTGGTCTATGCTTAGATATACCTCTTGCAAGTAATCCCAAATCCATTAATTTCACTTGTTTCCAACCTTTATCATTTTTTATTGGATCCCCAAACATCTCGACAAATCGGGCTTTGATTAAACACTCTAATTGATCCAACTCTTTTTTTTGCAATTCAATAATGCTAGACACAGTATCTAATATTTTAACTATTCTATTCTGAGTTACACTATCAGGGTATTTAATGCTTGATTGTTTCAACCACTTAAAATGTCGATTATATCCTGTATTTGGAATATAGACATTTTTCAATGCATAAAATAGATACTTATAATTTGCATTTTGAAACTTACATCGTAATATTTTAACCCCATCTGCACCTATATAAAATGGTTGATCAATATATTTAAGTATTCTCGTATGGTCTCCAAAAATAATTACCGGCAGTTCCGAAAAAAATCCTTCTTTTTTATCCGTATAACCAGCGATTAACTCTTGACCTTGATCTACAATTAAATATTTTCCTTGTTCTTCATACTCATCCGTTTTTAACTTAGTTCCATATTTTGTTTTGTCTTCGAAAATTTCACTAAAATCCATCACATTTTCATCCCCACAAATCCGAATTTACCATCTGTCAATCATATATTTTATTTCACTTTTGAAATCTTCACTAAAATCATTTAAATCATCAAAAGTTATAATATCATCTTTTAATAAATCCCATATATTTTCATGCATCTTTGATCTTCTCATATCAATAGCTACCCCAACACTTCTTTTATCCTTATAAATTCTTCTTTCTAAATCCCAAAAGTTTTTTGAAGCATCATTATCTCTTTGTAATATCTCAATATATTCATTATTTAACTTCTGCATATAGTTTTCTTGCCATATAATTATTTTCTTTCTAAATATTTTCCAATCTCTTTCTTTTACATCAAACATAATATTCTTCCTCCTATGCCACATACTTTCTATGTGATTCTTTAACATTATTTTGATTAACCATTGCATAATGCATCGTTGTATCGATTTGAGAATGCCCCAGTAAACTTTGAACTTGTTCTATTGGCATCCCTTTATCGATAGCTTTAGTAGCTACTGTTCTCCTAAACTTATGTGGATGGACTTTATTTATTCCAAGCTTCCTTCCTAATGAACGTAATCTTATTTCAACACCACTTATTTTTAATCTATCATGTGGTTTGTCCAATGATACAAATAAAGCAGGATTATTATCTGTTCGACTATTCAAATAATTCTTTAAATGAATTTTTGTTCTAGCATCAAAATAGACTGGCCTTTCCTTATTGCCTTTACCAAATACAACACATTCTCTATTTTCAAAATCGATATCATTAATATTTAATTTAACTAATTCACCCACACGCATTCCTGTTGACGCTAGTAAATCTATAATTGCTAAATCTCTCAAATTATTACAATTATCACGTAAGCATTCTAATGATTCATCTGATAAAATCTCCTTAATTATTTTGTCAGTTTTTATTTTATGTATTCTTTTCATAGGACTCTTAAGAATATAATTTTCTTCCTCTAACCACGAAAAGAAACTACTGAGATTTCTTCTTATATTATCAATACTTACTTTAGAACAATTATTGATTTTCTGATAATTTGTTAGATATTCTCTTAAATTATCTGTTGTCATATGTGTTACATGTATACTCATTCTGCTATCTAACATCAATAATGTAGATTTATAATACTTAATTGTTCTTTCAGAACATCCTTCTATTTCTTTTGCTGCAATAAACTTATTTATTAATTCAATATTAGTATAATCATAAATATCGTCCATTTCATTTTCTTTAATTTTAATTTCAACATTCTCTAAACAATGTTTTAAAGTTTTATGCAATTGTTCCATTTGTGCATTATCTAAATAACGTAATAATTGTTGTTCAATTTCTTTAATAATAGTTTCATTCATGTTAGTAACCTCCATTACCAACATCACTACAACCATTTTATTTATCCAAAATATTTTTGCATTAAACTATCATATAATTGTTGTGTTTTTTCCAATGACTTTTGAACTTCAAATTTTGATTTATCTACCTGTTTCACAAAGTTCACAAACTCCTTTTGAAGTTTCATTGGTGGAAGAAAAATCTTCGTTTTCTTTATTTCACTTAAATGCAAATTAGGTACCCCTACTCCCTTAATACTTGAATCAAATTGTCTTTTTGTTTCCGGGTTATTAATTACACATCTAAAAAATATTGGATCTATCATTTCCTTAGGCCTAAGCAAGGCAAGACTAACATATATATCAAAAACTTCATCTGTATCATTAATAGCAGCAACTCCATAATTGACACCATTTTTAGACATTAAAATATCATTTCTTTGTGGCTTGAGTGTTGCATAAAGTTTTTCATGTAAGTCTGCAGGAATATATTTAATCTTACTCCAATCTATTTTTTGAGACATTACATCCTTTGATGATAAAAATTTATATCCTTCTTCTTTATCTTCTATATATTGAGGTGTTTGATGAGTACCATCTTTTATCAAAGAACAAACATCATCAATAATAACAACATCAAACCCGTTTTCATTATCGCTAAGCGTACCAAACATCTCGACAAATCGGGCTTTGATAAGTTCATCGAATAATTTTAATTCATCATTTAAATTTGTCATTATTTTTTCTATTACTTTTAATTTATGTACAATTTGCTTTTGCTTTTCAAAGTTTACTAAATCAAATTGTTCATTTTTATAATCTTTAAAATATATATGTGGTATTGTTGCTCCAGAAAAATATTTTTCTAGATGTCTTGCCTTTATTACATAATATAAATATGCAGGTAAAATATTATCTTTGGGTAATAAATATTGCATTGTACCTATAACAGACGATTTTGCCGGAAGTAACATAGTTCTACCTATTCCCGCTCCGTCTTTCACTATTGCCACATATGGCTTTGATTGATGAAATGTATCTATTTTTCCTAAATACCCTGCTGCACCAAAAACTGGAAACAACCCTTTTTTATTCATAACATCAGATTGTTTTAAATTTGATGTTGCTTTATCACAGACATCTTCTATTTTTACCCTCATTTACTCTACAAATCCGAATTTATTAATTCAGATGACTCCTTTCTTTTAATCTTCTAATAAATCACTTAATTCTTTTAATTCTTTAGCAATCTCATTATTTATCTCCAGAATTTCTTTCATAATGTCTCTTGTAGGAGGATACTCAATTTTTTCATACTCTATTTCCTTATATTTATTAATTGATAAATCATAATCATTTTCTACTATTTCCTTTTTAGTTACAAAGAAGGATTTATCTGTTCTTTTCCTTTCTTTTTCATTATCTAAAGCATTAAAACGTTGAATAATATCTGGTATATCATTTTCACTAACTTTTGTACGTTTATCATCTAAACTGTAACCATCTGCAGTCATATTGTAAAACCAAACATTGTCAGTACCACCATGATTTGTTTTTGTAAAAATTAATATTCCTGTAGATACCCCAGCGTAAGGTTTGAAGACCCCTGATGGCATTGAGATTACCGCTTCTAATTTATTATTTTCAATCAATTCTTTTCGTATTGCTTTATGTGCCTTTGAAGAACCAAATAAAACTCCATCAGGAACAATGCAAGCACAACGCCCTCCTACCTTTAGCATCTTTAAAAATAAGGCTAAGAATAATAGTTCCGTTTTCTTTGTTTTACAAACTTTTAATAAATCTGCTGATACTGAATCAGCATCCAGGCTTCCTTTAAATGGCGGATTTGCTAAAATCAATGAATATTTATCACGGTCTGGATTTTGATCAGATAAACTATCTCTATATTCAATGTATGGCGATTCTACACCATGAGTCATCATATTCATCGCCCCTATTCGCAACATAGTTCTATCCATATCATACCCATAAAACATATGATTCATATAATGATCCTTTTTTTGTCTATCAAAATAAATTTCTTCTTTGAAATTTTCACGTAGATATTCACTTGCGGTCACTAAGAATCCTGAAGTTCCACAAGCAGGGTCACATATTATTTCATTAGGTTGTGGTTTCATGAGTTCAACTATCATACGAATGATATGTCTAGGTGTTCTAAATTGTCCATTACGTCCCGCAGTAGCTATCTTTGATAATAAATACTCATATACATCACCACGAATATCTATATCTTTTTCTTGACTCATCAAATCATATATTTCATCTAAGGAATCTACTACTTTAGTTAACAATAATGGTGTAGGTACTTTAAAAATAGCATCATCCATATATTTTGAATACGCACTATTTTTATCAGCATGTAATGTTTTAATAAATGGAAAGACCCATTCTTGAATAATAGAATACATTTTATCAGCAGGCATATCATGAAATACAGACCATTTTAATTGCATTCCATCAATTGTTCTATCTCCTATCACCACATCATCATTAAATACACTTGTAAATGGTAATCCTAACATTGCACATTCTTTGGATTTTTTATTATCAGATTCATCTAAATCATGTATGAACATTAAATAAGTAATTTGCTCTATAACCTCTAAAGGATTAGTGAGTCCTCCTGTCGCAAAAACCTCCCATAAGGTATCAATCTTATTTTTTAATTGTCCAGTAATCATTATTTTTCTTTCCTCCAATTCCAAGTATACGAAGTATAACGTCCACCACCAATTTTGGTGATTTGGCCATTCTCCAGTAAATTATTTAAAGTTCTTTGTACTGTTGTTTGACTAATATCGGGACACAATTTCATTATTTCAGATTTTGTTATTTTTCCTATATGTCCCTTGATAATTTCAGATATTCTTTCAGATTTTGAAACATTAACTTTAGAAACCAATATAACTCTAGATTCAAACTCACGATATGCACTTACAATAATTCCTAAAGTATATCTAACAAAAGGCTCATAATTATTTTCATTTTCATGCCAGCCATATGAACTTTCCTTTAGGACCTCATAATAACTTTCTTTTGAGTTTTCTATAATTTTCTCTAAACTTATGTATTTTCCAACAATATATCCTGAACGATATAACAAAAGTAACATTAATAACCTACTCATTCTTCCGTTTCCATCATCAAAAGGATGAATGCATAAAAAATCTAATATAAACATCGGTATCAGTAACAATGGATCTACATTTTCACTTTCTATAATCTCATTAAACGCACTGCACAAATCATTTATTGATTCAGCAGTTTGCCATGCTGGAACAGGTTTAAATCTAATACTTTTTTTCCCATTTCTACCTACTTCAGCAATAATATTATCCGAAGATTTAAATTTCCCACCATAACCTTCACCAGAAAACTTATACAAATCTCTATGCAATTGTAATAACATAGACGGAATAATTGGTATATATTCATAGTTTGCATGAATTGTATTTAAAACATCTCTATATCCTGCAATTTCTTTTTCACTTCGAGTTTTTGGCATTGTTTTATCCAAAACGATTTGTTTTAATCTATCGTCAGAAGTATATATTCCTTCTATTTTATTAGAATATTCAGTACTTTGAATTTTAGCAATTTCTAACAAATCAAGCAATTTATCAGAATTAGCTTCAATAAATAAAGCTTGCCTACCTTTAAATTCATGAATAGTCGTTAATAATGATACAATTTGTGGAGTTAATAGTTTTTCCCACTTTTGTATATAATTATAATCTCTCATATAATCACCTTACCTTTTTTATATTATATATTAATTTACTCATCGTTACAATTCAATTTAGTCTTTTTTTAAAAAATGACTAAATTGAATTAAAGTGATATAATTGAAACATACCAAAAAAGCATATATAATATACCTTTTTCATAAACTTATTACAATTTTATTTATTTAAAAGATGATAAGCAAAAAAATCCTCGTTATTTGAGGATCTTTTATTCAATTTCAATATGATAATCTAAAATATAGACTGTAACGAAAGTTAAAATCACATTGAAAAATAGATCAATGAACATAAACGTAACTGGAATTCCATACCATTCAATAGATGTGATACTCATACCTGATAAAACAAATTGTATCCATGAGAAAATAATTCCCAAAACTATCCATATACAAATCCCGACAGCCAAACGATGATGACGACATAAAGCTGTATGTGCTAACGTTAAAGCAAAATAAATAGATATAATAAGCGCATATGTTTCTACAATCATATAAATAAGACTTAACAATGATTCACCAGGCTGATTCATGAACATCTGTCCTAATCTTTTGAACACTTCTGGAATTCCCTGAAAAATCTGCATGATTGACATATTATGTGTCAACAATGACATCATAACTCCCATCAATAAAACCCCAAACATCAATGCAATTCCGCCAAGAATAAGCCATACAAATGAAACAATAAGCTTAGAAATAATTAACTGCAAAGATGATACAGGTAAAGTCAATGTCAGATAAGCTGGTCTTTTAAACATAGAATGATAATAATGTGTAAAAATACTGACAAATAATGCAATACTAATTCCCATAACTAAAACTGTAAATCCAAAAGCCATCATAAAGCTTAAAATAGGAATATCTAGAATTAGTCCTTCTGTAAAAAATGGTAATAATAAACATGCACCCCAGAAAACACAAAACGAGATGAAAAAGGAACGCATAGAATGAATAAATTCATATTTCATTAATTTTAACATTTGAATTCCTCCTTAAAAATATCATTAATAGAAGCTTGTCTTTTCATTCTTAAGTCCTCACTATTTTCATGTAAGATAATTTCACCATTTTTAATAAAGATCACTTCATCAAATATCTTTTCAATATCCGCAATCAAATGTGTTGATAATAAAACAAGTGCATCTTCAGCATAATTATTTAAAATAGTATCTAAAATAAGTTCTCTTGCAGCCGGATCAATACCACCTAATGGTTCATCTAAAATATAAATCTTTGCTTTTCTAGACATAACCAATATCAACTGAAACTTCTCTTTCATTCCTTTTGATAATTCTTTAATCTTCACTTTCTTTTCAATATTCATTCTTTCCATTAAAGATAATGCCTTATTCAAATCAAAATCATCATACATATCAACAAATAAATTTAATGCATCACTGGTTGTCATCCAGTTTTCAAAATAAGGTTCATCTGGTAAATAAGAAATGATTTTTTTAGAATGAATACCTATAGCTTGCTGATCAATTTGAACATCTCCATCATATTCTTTCAATAAACCATTTAAAACTTTAATCAGTGTTGTTTTCCCACTTCCATTAGGTCCAAGTAAACCCACAATCTGTCCACCATGTAAAGTTAAATTCACATTTTTTAAAACTTGTTTCTTTCCATATTTTTTATTTAAATCTTGGATTTTTATAAGTTCACTCATGATTTTCCTCCTTTAAATAAGCAATAATATCTGCTTTTGTAATGCCATAACGCTCCATTTCTTTAACAAACTGTTGAATCGTTTCTTGTATTTTGTTTTGACGACATGATTCAATAAAATCAATGTCTTCACTAACAAATCTTCCTACTGCCCTTTGTGTCACAATAAATCCCTGATGTTCTAATTCCAAAAAAGCTCTTTGAATGGTATTAGGATTGACTTCCAATCTTGATGCCATTTCTCTGACTGATTCTAATTTATCACCTGGATGTAACTGTCCACCAAGAATTTTTGATTTGACTTCTTCAACAACCTGTAAATAAATAGGCGTATCTGTTTGAAAATGATTCATAGCCATTCCACCTTACTGTATTAATACACTAATACAGTAACACAGTATAATTCTTTTGTCAATATTCACACACAAAAAAAGATAGCTTTTCACTATCTCTTATCTCAATCAAATAAAGTTTTCCAATTAGGATGACGATAGGCCTCAAAACACATATGAATTTGTTCTTCATTGTTTTTCTCAGTAGAAAGCTCAGGTAAATGATCTTCATCAAAATATCTAGATTCTACTGTTTCTACATTTTTCTCAAACTTTCCACCTATTTCATAACAAAGCACAAAAATTTTACAAACGCCATAAGCATAAACTGGAACATTATGTTGAGCACGATCTTGTACAGCAATAATTCTATCAGCAATCACATCTAAACCAGCTTCTTCTTTCACTTCTTTTATTGTATTCTGTTTAACTGATAAGTTCACATCTACCCATCCACCAGGAAGTGACCATTTTCCATTATTCTCTTTCACTAAAAGAATTTGATTATCTTTAAAAATAGCTGCACGTGTATCTCATTTAGGTGTCTGATATCTACTTTCATTACAAAATAAATCTTTCACTTTTTCTAAAGGAATATCATTTTGATACGCCATGATTTCAGCCGATATTTCTCTTATACGTTCATATCTTTCCTGATCGTAAACATCATGACCATAAGTTAATCCTGCTTGTGCCAAACTTTGTAATTCAATAGCCCAATCCACCCATTTTTTATTATTCATT
The DNA here is from genome assembly GCF_002161155.1 of Massilimicrobiota sp. An105. Lineage (NCBI taxonomy): Bacteria > Bacillati > Bacillota > Erysipelotrichia > Erysipelotrichales > Erysipelotrichaceae > Massiliimicrobium > Massilimicrobiota sp. An105. The sequence goes on along the minus strand of NZ_NFLY01000005.1, from coordinate 22,994 downwards.
TTTTCCACCTCTTTATTTTTATTATATCTTTGGTAACCATTATTTCAATGAAATGCATAAAATTGATGATATTTATAGTCATGGCATCACTAGTATATAAGAATGAATATCCATTTGCTTGAAAATGATAGTTATGGTGATATAGTCATAACATCACTTTTTACCAATAAATATCAAAACATTTCTTCAAAAAGGTATATACCAGATAAATTTAAACATTCTGTATAGTCATGGAGTCTTTTCAATCAATAAATACTAATATATACCAAATCAAAGTTATAATCTGTATACTCATGGTGACTTTTCAATCAATAAATGCTAAGATATAAATATCTTTTTCATATAATCAATTAAATGGAGGAATATTCATGAAAGATGGATTTATAAGAGTAGGTTGTGCAAATTTTGAAGTATTGTTAGGTCAAGTTCAACACAATACACAAAAAATCATATCTTATGTTAAAGAAGCTAATGAAAAGCATATCAAGATTCTTGTTTTCCCAGAGCTTTGTTTAACTGGATATACAATTGAAGATTTATTTTATCAAAAACGTGTTTTAAACGAAGTCAACAAACAAATCACTACTATATGTGAACAGACAAAAGATTTAGATATATTGTTCACTTTTGGTTGTCCAATGGTTTTGAAAAACAAACTTTATAACTGTGCCATAACAGTATGTCATGGAGATATATTAGGTGTTGTTCCTAAAACATATATCCCTACATATCATGAATTTTATGAAGGTCGTCATTTTGCCAGTGCTTTAGACAATGATGAAGTCATTACAATCAATGGTCAGACTTATCCATTTTCTTCACGTTTATTATTTGAATGTCAGAGTCATCCTGAATTAAAAATCGGTATTGAAATCTGTGAAGATTTATGGGCACCTTTACCACCAAGTACCTTACATTGTTTAAATGGTGCAACATTAATTTTAAATCCTTCTGCCAGCAATGATTTGACATCAAAATCAGATTATCGTCGTCTATTGGTCACTTCTCATAGTGCCAGACTCATTTGTGGCTATGCTTATTGTAATGCTGGATTAGGTGAGTCTTCTACTGATGTTGTTTTTAGTAATCATCATTTGATTGCTGAAAATGGAAGTCTTTTAGCTCAATCTCAACAATATAGTGAAGGTATCATCTTTGCTGATATGGATATGGAAAAAATAGTCAGTGAACGTGTGGAAATGACAACTTATGATAATCGTCAGGATCATTATCAGATCATACCTTTTACATTAGTAGATGAAGATATTGAACTGACACGCACATATGATCCACATCCTTTTGTACCAAGCAATAAGGATCAACGTGCAATGCGTTGTCAGGAAGTTTTTGATATTCAAATTCATGGTTTGATTCAAAGATTAAAAGCTGCACATATCAAAAAAGTCGTCATTGGGATTTCAGGTGGTTTAGATTCTACACTTGCATTACTTGTTGCTAATATGGCTTATCAAAAATTAGGATATCCATCTAAGGATATTATTGCAGTGACAATGCCATGTTTTGGAACAACATCTCGTACTAAAAACAATGCTTTAAAAATGATGGAAGAATTAAATGTCACTTCCTTAACAGTGGATATTGGGGATGCTGTTAAGCAGCATTTCAAAGATATTCATCATGATGAAAATGTTCATGATGTCACTTATGAAAACTGTCAGGCGAGAGAAAGAACGCAAGTCTTGATGGATATTGCCAATCAGGAAGGTGGTATTGTCATCGGAACAGGAGATTTATCAGAAGTCGCTTTAGGATGGTCTACTTATAATGGTGATCATATGAGCATGTATGCGGTCAATGTTTCAGTTCCTAAAACATTAGTTCGATATTTAGTAGATTATGTATCTTCATTGTATGAAGGGCAGCCTCTTCATGATACATTACAGGATATCTTGAATACTCCTGTTTCACCAGAATTACTTCCTGCCAAGGATAATGAAATCGTTCAAAAAACAGAGGACATTGTGGGTCCATATGAACTGCATGATTTCTTCTTATATCATCATGCCAGATTCCATTATGAACCAAGAAAACTTTATCGTATTGCCTGTCATACTTTCCAAGATCAGTATGATGCCCCAACAATCAAGAAATGGCTGACAACTTTCTATCGTCGTTTCTTTACACAACAATTTAAACGTTCATGTATTCCAGATGGTCCAAAAGTCGGTAGTGTTGCTTTATCACCTCGCGGAGATTTAAGAATGCCTAGTGACGCTAATGTTGCATTGTGGTTACAAGAATGTGAACAATTATAAACAAAGTGATGGAAACATCACTTTTTATAATGCAAAAAAGGAAGATTTCAATCTATTTTTAAAATCTTCCTCCATCATCATTCACGACGTTTCCAATATTCACCTACAGGAACCTCAGGATGTTCTTGATCCCATGGGGCTTCATGTCTTTCAAAATAACCAATCACTTGCCCATCAACTCTAACAGGCACAAAAAATTCTCTTTCACCTGTTTTTTGATTATAAAGTTCAAACATTTCTTCTTCACCCTGATCAGCCCTCATTAAAAATTCTTCAATCTTGTAACGTGAATTTTCATTATGACACTGAAATAAACTTTGACCAATTTGAACTCTTTGTCCATATCTTTGTTTGGCAGTCTTATTCATATATTGCACAATATGATTTCTATCTACAAAAACAATTTCATAAGCATAGGCATCTAAAATACCTAATAAAACATCCTTTGTCAGTTCCATCATTTAAATCTCCTTATTTTTCTGACTTTCTTTTTTTAAACATAATAGACTCAAAAAACAAAAACATCCTCCTAAAATCATCACCCATTGAATATTGATATCACCAGCCACTCCAAAACTCATATTCATCACAATTCCTACCATATTCATAATCATTGAATAAATTGATAACATAGTGACTCTTAAAGCACCCTCAACACGTTGATTCATAAGCGACTGTGATAAAGGAGAATAAAAAGCTTCTACTAAAGTTAAAATCATAATCCCTGCAATAGAAACATAAGGATGATGACTCAATGCCAATATGATACAGGTGATCATGGAAACAAATACCAATAAAAACATTAATGTCTTTTCACGAATATATTCGACTATTTTTCCTAAACTCGCCCCTAAAAGAGGTATGGCTGTCATAAAAATAAAAATGAGTCCAAAATAGACAACTGGAATATGACTGGCTTTCCATTGCAGCTGACTATAAAACACACTGATTGTATGTGTTGTTTCTAATAATAATGCTGAAGCAATCAAAAAAAGAATATGTCTTTTTTGTTGAAACAATAATGAAAATGCATCTTTGATTCCCATATGGGAACTTCCTTCCATAGGAATATCTTCCAAAAAGAAAGATAATAGAAACGCTATAAGATAAGGAAAGATTGTACATAAAGCAGCTAATTCCATATCATGAATCCATAATGAAAAAGCCATTGATGACATCATCATGCCTGCTACACCACAGGCATGCAGATATCCAAAAACACGTGGATTTTCTATCTTGCCAGTTGACAGATACAAAAATGCACTATCACAGCCAGAAAGTCCTGATACTGTTATTGCTAATAATAATCTTTCTAATAAAAACATCGAAAATCCATAAGCCTGATAGAATACAATCTTTGATAAAAGATAGATTCCATAACAGCTCATCATTGTTTTTTTATATCCTAAACGATCACATAAATATCCCATAGGGATTTCCAAAATAAAAACAAGTATTGAAAACAGGCTTTCAATCAATCCCATTTCAACTAATGTCAATCCATGATTTTGACGATATAAAGTTGCAACAGAACTATAAAAAACCATTCCTTGTAGCCATTCAATCGCAAACAAGAGATAGATATTTCTTTTTTTCATAAATCAAATAGTCCTTTCTCAGTATGATAAAAACATCTACATCAAAATGTAGAAAAATCTAAAATAGAAATTGTTTTTATCAAATTCGAAAAAGCACCATCTCTATCCCTCCATTTTTTTCATTATACAATAATCACAAATGAAAAAACAAGATATCAAAAGTATTTACTTTTTCATTTCCCATCTTTTCATGTATAATAGAAAACGAGGTGAAAAGAATGCAAATCATCAGTGGCTTAAATCAAGATTATAAACGTCATCAAATCATTCAAAAGTATGTTCAAGAAGCTCAAAATCATCCTTTTGAACAATATATTTATATCTGTGATCAACCAGCTTTTATTGAAAACATATTTTTTCAATATACGCATTGTTTGGTCAATATTCAAATTATGAGCTGGAATCAATATTTAAAACAATTACAGCTTCAATATCATTTAACGCAACACCATTTACTTTCTCAAGTAGAATGGGTTTATCACTTAAGAAATATCTTTAATGAAGAAACATTTCATTGTTTTGATATGGAAAATCCATTACCTTTCATCAATGAATTAATTCCACTTATCAAAGATTACGAACTTTACCAAATCAACTACCAAGATATTCACCATACGAAACTTCAAGATTTCTGGCATATTTACCAATCACTTTTATCACGTCTTGATAGTTATACACATTTGACATTAGAAAGTTTATTTCAAAATATCACCTTTCATGAACAAGACCATCTCATCATTGAAGCTGATCATCTTTATCAAAAACAACGTCAAGATATTATTCAACGTTTATCAAAAACATGTGATATCACTTGTCTTTATACTTATCAACATGATGAGCGTTTATTCAATTTACCTTATCATCATTTATGTCAAACAAGTCAAGTCATTGATCAACCGACTTATTTCACACAACATCTTTTTAGTCAAGAACCCGTTTCAACAAAGGAAACACAACACATGTACAGCTTTGTTGCAGGAACACCTTATCAGGAAATTCAACGTGTTGTATATACAATTTATCAAAAGATTGTGGATGAAAATCTTCATTACCAGGATTTTACAATCATTTATCCTAATCAAAATTATCAGGATGATTTATTAACCATTCTTGATGAATTACATATACCTCATTCCTTACCTTATCAACAAGAGCGCTGTTATGAGCGAAGTTATCAACTGATTTTACAACAATTCAAACAATGTCAAGGAGATACTTTCCATGAACTTGCAGTCGAATTACTTGCATTGGAACTTGACAAAGACTATCAGGACTATCTTCAAAAAATAAGCGAACTTGATGGTCAAATATCTCCACAAGAATTCATAGAGTTTTTCCAAATGACATTTCCAAAATCTAAACAGACTTTAGAAAAAAGACAAGATGAAATTCATGTTTATATGATTGGACAAGGTGAAGCGATGCCTTCAACGCATTTATTTATCTTAGGAATGAATGAAACCATCTTACCTCAAAGCATTAAAGATACATCTTTATTATTAGATGAAGATATTGAATTGTTAAGAAAAGAAAATATCTCAACCCCTCTTACAACCAGTGAACAATTAGGTGTTCATGAAAATGATATTTTTAAAATACTGACAACACCATTTTCAACATTAACTGTTTCATTAGCGATGAACTCATTATCCGGAGAAACCTTGCTTCCTTCTTCTTTATACAAACAACTGACTCAAATGTATATCTTCCAAAAACTTCCTCCACTTCAATTTCTACCTTTAGATCAATACTATATAGCCAATGGAAAAGCAACTCATAAAGAAACTTTGAATCAAAACATTGCACATTATTTATCATCACATAATCAACCAGATTCATTAACACCTGAGTTGACACAGTCTTTATATAGTTCATATCTTTCAGTCAGTCAAATTGAAACTTATAATCAATGTCCTTTCCTCTACTTTATTCAATATGGTTTAGGCATTTATCCTATTCAAGATCAAAAATTATTACCGAATGAACTTGGTTCTCTCATTCATTATGTTTTATCTATGAATATAGATCAATCTTATGATATTTCTCAACTTGTTGATCAATATCTTCAAGATCATGAAACACTTTCACAAAAAATAGCTCACTCCCATGTCAATCAATACTTTATTGAACAATTAATTCAAGATCTGCAAATCACTCTAAAAGTACTTAAACAATTCTTAAATACGGGCAATTTCCATGTTCAATATAAAGAGAAAAAAGTCAAAAATACAATTCATGATATCAATTTTAAAGGTATTGTTGATCGTATTGATGTCTATGAAGATTATGTCTCTATTATTGATTATAAATCAAGCGCCAAAAGCATTGATCTCAATCTTGCTATGCAAGGTTTTCATATTCAGATGCTTGTCTATTTAGATATGGTGACAAAAATGATGGATAAAAATCCAGGTGCTGTTTTATATTTCAATACGAAAAAACGTATTTTAAGCGTACAACAAAGTATGCATGAAGCCATTAATGAAGATGACTGGATCAAACAATATCGTTACAATGGTTATATCGTTGATGATGGCAGTCATCAAAGTCTTTTGAATTTAGACCCTACTTTTGATAGACGTTCTGCGTTGATACCAGTCTCTTATGTCAAAAGCAGAGATGAATATAAGGGACAAATTCTTTCTACTGAACAACTTCATATTTTATTTGAAAAGATCAGCGATCATATTTATGAACTTTATCAAAATATGATGGATGGACATATTGATATTGCGCCAAAAGGTAGTGATCAAAAAGCAACACATACATTAGTGAATCCTTGTTTTTATTGTCCATATCATAGTATTTGTGGTTTTGATGTTTTCTATAATGATTATCAGCTTGTTGAATTCTTAGATGTTGAAAAAATATTAGGAGGTGAAGACGATGCCGTTTAATGCTGGACAATTAAAAGCTATCCAACAAAGAGATTCTTCTATTTTAGTCAGTGCTCCTGCGGGAAGTGGAAAAACAAAAATTCTTGTCAGTCGTATTATTGAATTATTAAAAGAAGGATATGAAATTTCAGATTTCCTGGTGGTGACATTTACACAGGCAGCTGGTCATGAGATGAAACAAAGACTGACTGAAGAACTCAATGAACTTGTATCTTCACCTATTGATGAGAAATTAAAAATACATTTACAACGTCAAATTTTTAATCTTCCTCATGCCTATATTACAAACTTTCATGGTTTTTGTAATTTATTATTGATGAAATATGGATATCTTGTTGGTGTTATGCCTGGATTTGAAATCAACAGTGATCCTACCATCATCAAAAAAGAAGTTCTTACAGAATGTTTAGAACAATGGATTCAAGATGAAAATATTCGTGATTTTTTTTCCTTATATTTTCCTGGTTATTCTTTAGATGATTTTCAATCTTTATTATTATCTATTGATAATATTTCTCATTCTATTGATCATTTTTATGATTTTATTGATCAGATGAAAACAAATAACTATGATAGTCTTTCCTCATCTTTAGAAGATTGGCCTTTGTTTCCTTATTTAAAAAATATTTTCTATGATGAAGTCACAATGGCTATGAATAAATTGATTGAACTCCAAATATTCTGTGAACAAAATAATCTCACTGATTTTTATGAAAGACCTGATGAACAGACTGAAAAGAATCAATTATTAAAGGTTCCTTTTGATGCTTATTATGATTATTTAGATGAACGTCTTCAGGCATTATCACATGCTATCACTTATGATACTATGGTTTCTTTAATCAAGGCTCCTGTTGATAAAGCCTATAATATGTCTTGGAAAGAAGTCGATCCACAGATCAAAAAGACTTTTACCAAATTGAAAAGTGATATTTTATCTTCTTATCAAAAATCAGCTGATGCCTATTTAGAAGATCATAGTGAAGATTTGATTCAAAAACTTCAAGTCAGCTATCAGGCTATAGATATGTTGCTTTCTAAAGGTCAACTGTTGGATCAATTCCAACAAGCTTATCAACAAAGAAAAAAAGAGCTTAATCAGTTAGATTTTGCTGATCTGGAAAGTTATACACATCAGTTATTATCATCTGAATATGGTATTGTGGATATTTTGTATCATCGCTTAAAAGAAATCATGATTGATGAGTATCAGGATACCAATCAGATTCAAGAATCACTCATTTCACTAATTTCTAAATATCAAAAACCTTATATTCCTCTATTTATGGTTGGTGATATGAAACAGTCTATCTATCGTTTTAGACAAGCTGATCCTCAAATCTTTCTTGATAAATATAATCATTTTTCATTAACTGATGAAGAATGTTTAAATAGTCAAACAAGAAGAATTGATCTTGTCTTTAATTATCGTTCTTCTAAAATTGTTTTAGACTCTATCAATTTTATTTTTAATCAAATTATGGATACACAAATTGGTGGACTGGAATATTATTTAGATGACAGTGCCCGTTTAAATTATGACTATGATGGCAAAGAAGCAGGACATCAAAAAGAAGCACGTGAACGTTTCTTTCAAGATGATATGCGTCAAACAGAAGTATTGATTGATATCTATAATCCTCAATCTTCTTTAGATAAAGAACAATATGAAGCTCATATGGTTGCACAGAAAATATTACAACTTAAAGAAACGATGCGTTTAGATGGAAAAAGAGTATCTTATAAAGATATGGTTGTTTTAATGCGATCAACAGTTTCCTTTTTAACATTTAAAAAAGTTTTTGATCAATACCACATCCCTAATCATATCGTTTTATCACAAGGATTTTTAAAGGCAAATGAAATTGAAAATATGCTGACATTTTTAAAGGCCCTTGATAATCCTCACAATGATATTGCCTTATTAAGCGTACTCAATCAGCCTTATACATGTTCCTATATTCCTTTAGATCAGATTGCATCATTACGTGCAAACCATAAAGATATATCTCTTTATGAAACATTACAATTATCATCTGATCAACAAATCATCCAATTTTTAGAAGTCTTTGAAGAACTCAGAGCTTTTAGCTGTCAACATTCACCTTATGATTTATTGAAAAAGATCTATGAAGTCACAGACTATCCACTCTTTGTCTGTCAGCTTGTCAATGGTGAACAAAGAAAAGCAAATTTACAGTTGTTATTGGAAGTTGTTAAACAATATCAACAACAATATCCTTATCTTCATGATATCATTGATATGTTTGAACAATCAGCTGATTTAGCACCAGCTATTGTCGCTTCACAAAATGATGATTATGTTGAATTCATGACAATTCATAAATCTAAAGGTTTAGAATTTCCGATTGTTTTTGTCTGTCAGACACACAAACAATTTAATACACAAGACAGTAAAGAACGCTTTATGATTGATAAACAATTAGGTATTGCAGTAAAACCAAGATGTCGTGTTCCAAGTGAACAATATGGAGAAATCACAGTTGAATATGAAAACTGTTATCGTAATATGATTGCCAGACATCAATTAGATGAATCTATCAATGAAGAGATGCGTATTTTATATGTTGCTTTGACTCGTGCTTCTCAAAAGCTCATTTTAACGGGTGTCATCAAAAGCATTGATGAAATCAAAGATATAATGAACAAATTAATCATCAATGAACATCCTGATATTTATCATAAGAAAAATGCTGAACATGTACTACTTTATAATCGTATTCGCAAAACAAACAATTATCTTTCATGGATTTTAGCTGCTATTTTCCGTCATCCTCAAATTATTCAACAATGCTTCAATCATGAGGAATTAAAGCGTTTAGCCAAAAAACTTCAACAATATCATTTTGAAAAATATCTGACTTTTGATTCAACTGAACATGCTATGTTCTCCTTGACACTAACAAATGATCAAGACATTGAAGAAAAAATAATTCAAACATCCAAACAAAATGAAATGACTGATAGTCAAATACAAAAACGATATCAATCATTCCAATACCCTTATGATACAAGCAAACCATTAACTCTAGCAGTGACAAAACTTCCTCATATTCAAGATCAAAGCCACGCTTCAATAACAGACGACAATGAAAGCTTCTCTATGAGTGCCAGTGACAAAGGAACATTAGTTCACTTACTTTTAAGTTATCTGACATTCAAAGAAGATCATATCGAAACATTGATTCAACAACTTTATCAAGAAAAATTAATTGATGATGATGGAAAAGATATACTTGATCAATATCAAGGTAAAATACAAGGATTCATTGATAGCCCTTATTATCAAATGATTCAAAAAGCAGAATATATCTATAAAGAAAAACATTTTGCCTATTATGATGAAACACTCCAACAAACCATTCATGGTATTTTCGACTTAGTATTTATTTATCAAAATCAAATTTATGTCTTAGACTATAAGACTGATCGTGTTTCACAAAATAGTGCTGATGATATTTTAATACAAAAACATCTGATTCAATTAGATTATTATAAAAAAGTCTTGATGGATATGTACCATCAAGATGTCAAAGCTATTGTCTATTATTTACATATCAACCATGGTGTAGAATTTTAAAAATCATAATCAGCCCATAAGGTCATCTCAATGATGACCTTTTCTTTATACTTATTTATATATTCTCACTCTTTAATCAAATAATGCTCTGTGTTTTTTTACACAGAGCATAAAACTATCCATTATTGTTAACAATATTAAAATAGAGCAAAACTGTAGACATCAGCTACAATGCATTTTTTGCTAATGTAGCAATAAATATAAGCTTATATTTAAAAAAATCTGTTGAAAAGGAAAGTATTTTTATATTAAGAATAAAAAGGAACAAAATTTTGCCCCTTTTTATGAATGTTCTTTTAATACCCACATTAATTCCCTACATTTTTTTAAGGATAATTTATTGTTATCTTCTTTATAAAAGAAAGCATCAAAGTTTCCTGAATTGACTTTTGCCAGCTTGCATAATTGATAAGCTGTTATTTTTGTTTTCTCTTTCATATTGATAATACGTCTCCTATAAGTATTTTTCTTTTCTGTTTCATTGCGTCGCATATTTTCACTCATAAAGGAGTGATAATATTTCTGACATTCTTCATCATCGCAGTTTTGTAGATATAACAATATATTATCTTCTGAAACTTGTGAATACATATTGTTTAACATTTCTAAATGATAAGAAAGTTGTGTGTTATTATTAACATCTTTTTCATTAAGATAACACCAGCATAATAATGGAACGAATAATCGAGAATTCTGCGTTTCATATTCTTTAAGTAACTTTTTTAAGCTTAAAGAATGACAATAACTCATTCTTTTTAAACTGTAAGTATTATAAGTTCTTAATGATAATTTCCTCATGTCCATTCACCTCCACAAAATAATTATATCTTGATAAAAACCATTGGTATTGTCTATCATTTAATAAACTATCTTCCATTTCTAAAGCACATATCTTTAATAATGACCAGTTAATACGAGATAATAACTCTTCATTTTTGAGATGCTCCCAATCTTTTCCTCTATCAGCTTGAATTTTAGCTACAACAATATCTTCTAAAGAAAGAATATAATAATCTGCAATAAATGTTTTAAGATTTAATTTTATAATTCTATCCTGATAATTATAGGGAAAGAAGTTTTCTAACCCACCAACTCTTGTATTCATATCATATTTTTCTAATAACTCTTCTGATATATAATTACTTATTTTAATAATATCTATATCTTCTGTTTTCTTTATATGAATATTATTGAAGACAAGAGCAGAACTGCCTGCAATAACAATATCTAAATGCCTGATTTTAAGATTTTTCTCATCAATATAAGCATCTATATCTTCATCTAACTGATATAATCTTTCATATAAATCAGCTTCTTCTAATTTTGGATTATAATATGTCATTTTTATCACCAACTCTATTATATACGAAAATCACAAAACAATAAACAATTTTAAATAAAATTAATATTATTATTTTTATTTAAAAATATCTTAGAAAGTTGACGGAGATTAATGAACTGTGATGAGTCTACATGAAATATAGAAAAGAAACAATGCGCCTGATTAAAAATGATACATCTCATCTTTTTTCTGTATACAAAGAAGAAAAGTAATGTACTGTCTATCACTTTTTTATCTTGCTTAACAAAAAAATTCCTATAATATAAAAAAGAATCAATTCCATATATACTTGATTGATTCTTCTATAAAGATTGTTATTGATACTAAAAATATCTTCTTCTTTTATTTCTAAATGAATACTTATATGTCATTGTATAACGAGGATGATTTTGATAAATCATATAAAGATTTATACACTCTATAGGTATAAGTAAAGCCAATACACGAGTCAAATCAGGCAAAATCATTAAATGCTGATTAAATAGTCCTAATAAGAAAGCAACTACAAAAATACAGATAGTAAGAATCTTACCAAATTTCATAAGCACTGTTCCTTCAGCTTTTTTTAAATTTAAAAATTCTAATCCAATTAATAATCCTATAACAATAGCCACAATAATCTCTTCCATAGCAACACTTTGCATCAAAATAACACCTATAATGATGATATATGGTATAACCATCCCTAAAATTTTATTCATCCTAAGCACCTCATCTTTTCTATCATTATAATTGACATATCTTGTCGTTTCAAGTCTAAGATGTGAAAAGAGTTCTACTTGTCTATCATCTTTTCATTAAAAAAGAAGGAAGTCTTTCCTTCTTTATAATTATAGAATATGAATTTGGAATTCAACGCCTTTTTCACTATTACACACATCATATTGGAAACCATGTAATTCTAAAATAGAACGACATATCGCAAGACCTAATCCAGTTCCTTGACGATCACTTGAAACATAAGTATCCCAAATTGTTTCTTTTTGTTCATGGCTCAAAGGTTTTCCTTCATTTTCAAAACTTAAAATACCTTGATGATACTTAATATAAATATGTCCATTTTGTGATGTATGCTTTATTGCATTACTCATAAAGTTTTGAAAAACAGTTTGAAGTTCTTTGATATCTCCTTGAATATGTGGAAATTCATCTTCCATCACAACATGAATATGTTTCTTTTTTAGAATAGGCGCAAATGTTTCTACAATTGACATTAATAAATCCTCTAAATCAATATCTTCCTTATGTAATTCCACTTTACCAGATTCTAATCTTGATAAATCTAACATTGCCATAATCAATTGATTAATATGTTCTATTTCCTGATGAATGGCACTTAAATATTGTTGTTTCTTAAGATCATCTTTCCCCGCTTCAATTAATTCTATGTAACCATTAATAATACTTAATGGGGTTTTAATTTCATGAGTAAAATTCGCAATAAACTCTTTTCTCATACCTTCTAATTTTTTTACATATTCTATTTCATCATTTAACTGTTGAATTGTTGTTTTTAATTGTTGACTCATCTGATTAATATTATGTGATAATACACCTAATTCATCTTTAGATTTTTCATTGAGATGAATATCAAAATCATTATTCGCAATAGCCAAAGTACATTGATTAATCTTCTTAATACGTCTTGTCAGTATATAAGAAATCAGTAAAGATATTACAATACAGACAATAAAAGATATCACATAAATAATCATTTTAGAATAAATAACCTGTTGTGTAATTCTGCTAATTGCATTAAGCTCATGTGTATAGAAAACAAGATATCCATCTACATCTTGAACATCATATTCTTCATACATATCCATCTCAACTGGTTTGGCATTTTTAGAAATTAATGGTATAGAATGAATAGAATAAAAAGTGCCATCTTTTTCCTCCAAGCTACTTATACCTGATGAAAAGGTTTCACCATGTTGAGGAAACATCGAAGATACACAATCTCTAATAAACGCATCATGTTTTTGATAATTATCTTCATGAGAATCATCATATTCATCTAAATACAATCCCTGGGCAGATAAAAGACAATTCGCACTTTCATACGATTCAAAATGCATTGTGTGAATCTTTTCATTATTTTGTCTATGATCTAAGAAAATCTGGCCATTAATAGATAAATAAGAAAGATCTTCAATCGTCATAGAAACATTGTTACCCACAAGATCATATGTAGGAGAGGCAATATCTATAGTCAAAAAATAATCATCAACATGTTCTCGAAGAATATTTTCCATTTGCTTTTGCATATCCAATGAAATCTGAGACAAATCAAATATTAATATTGTTATATATTCTTCATATTCATTTCTTAATGTTAAATATGTCTTGTTTTGTTCACGCTGATTATACACCATTTCAAAATCTGGATTTAATACAAAAACTGATTCTATTTGATATCCATCTTCAGTTTTTAAAGACTGTGATATTTCTTCATAAAAAGAAGGATTCAACTCATCATATTTTTGACTATAAAGCACAGATAACTGCTCACACATTTCATTGACATTATACATATTATTAATTTTAGAATAGACATGAGATTTTTCTCGATGAAAATCAAGAGTCACATTCAAAACTTGAATCAATACAAAACTCATGAAAACTAATATAAAAATCTTTTTACCTAAAGTCCATCTCAGTATCTTTCTCACTGACGTTCACCACCTTTAACATATATCCTGTTTTGATGACCGTTTGAATATAACAGGCATATTTTCCTAATTTCTTACGTAATTTTTTGATATATGTATCAACTGCTCTTCCATCTCCATAATAATCATATCCCCATATATGATCTAAAATTTGCTGACGTGTCAATAACTGGTTTACATGCATACATAAATATTCTAACAATTCATATTCTTTATGTGCTAATGTGATTTTTTGTTGATCTATAATTAAAATACGATTGATACGATCTAATTGAAGATGGCCAACAGTTAATATATTTTCTTCTTTTTTCTGATCACGTTTAATCATGGCGATAACTTTGGCATGCAGTAATGATAACTGAAAAGGTTTGATGATATAATCATCCGCTCCTAGTTGATATGCCATTAGCTGATTTTCCTCTTGTGATAAAGCACTCATAAAAATAACAGGTTTTCCTGTTTTTAATCTTAATTGTTTACAAACTTCATAACCATCAATACCCGGCATCATAATATCTAGTAATATCAAATCAATTGTTTCATTGATCATACTTAATGCTTCATAACCTTGTGTTGCTTCAATGACTTCAATGCCTTTTAATGAAAAATAATCTTTGATAATCTGACGAATATGAAATTCATCTTCGATGATTAGTACTTTATACATCTTTTTCACCTCAATCTTATCTTAACATACTTTTGTGGAATTGAAGTGGAATCGAAAATATAAATAAGCTCCGAGAAAAAACGTGACATTTTATGACAAATTATGTTAAAATCAAGACGTTTTAATAAATATGAGGAGAGGAAAAATGAATAAAGAAGAAATTGTAACGACCGTAAGTGAAGAAAATATTTATAAGCTTAATGGACGTGTACCATTGAAAAAAGCTATTCCTTTTGGTTTACAACATGTTTTAGCTATGTTTGTTGCAAATCTTGCGCCTGTTATTATTGTTTGTGGAGCAGCTGTTGTCAGAGGTTCTGGTGAGCATTTGACATCGGCTGAAATTACTTCTATTTTACAGTGTGCTATGTTTACTGCTGGTATAGGAACTTGTATGCAACTCTATCCAGTTTGGAAAATCGGTTCTAAATTACCTATTGTCATGGGAGTCAGTTTTACATTCTTAGGAAGTTTATTAGTTATATCAACAAATCCATCTTTAGGTTATGAAGGTATGATTGGCGCTGTTATTCTTGGTGGTATTTTTGAAGGGTTAGTTGGATTAAGTGCAAAATACTGGAAAAGATTTTTAACACCTGTTGTTTCAGCTTGTGTCGTGATTGCGATTGGATTATCACTGCTATCAGTTGGAATGGATTCTTGGGGTGGTGGTTCTGGTGTTGAAGACTTTGGTGCCTGGTACCATCTTCTTGTTGGAACTTTTACGCTTGTTGTATGTTTAATATCACATTATCGTTTAAAAGGTATTTATAAAAATTTAAATATTCTTGTTGGTTTAATTTTTGGATATTTATTATCTGTTATTTTGACAGTCACAGGAATTGCACCAATGGTGGACTTTTCTAATATTGCGGAAACGATTCATCAAATTGGATATTTCAGTATTCCAAAATTAGTATTCTTTACAGAACATATGCCTGTCTTTGATTTAGGAGCTTTCTTTACTATTGCAATTGTCTTTTTAGTTTCAGCTGCTGAAACGACTGGCGCAACAACAGCTGTCTGTAAGGGAGCTTTAAATCGTGATATTCAAATGGAAGAACTTCAAGGTTCATTAGCTGTAGATGGGTTTTCAAGTGCTATTTCTGGATGTTTTGGTTGTCTCCCTTTAACATCTTTTAGTCAAAATGTTGGTTTAGTCACAATGACACAAGTCATCAACCGTTTTACTATTTTCATGGGAGCTTTAATCCTGATACTAGCATCGTTATTTCCACCTCTAGGGGCTTTCTTTCAATCATTACCTCAATCAGTTTTAGGTGGATGTACAGTGATGATGTTTGGTTCTATCATGTATGAAGGTATTAAAATGTTAAAAGATAATACTTTTGATGAACGTACAATGATCATTGTTTCACTTGCCTTTTGTATTGGGGTTGGTGTCACTCAAACTTCAGGAAATTTCTTTACATATTTCCCATCAGTTGTTGGAGAAATCTTTAATGGAAATGCAGTTGCTGGAGTCTTTGTTGTATCATTATTATTAAGTTTAGTTTTACCGGAAAAGAAAAAAGGAAATGAGAATATGTAAAATGCATATTCTTGTTTCCTTTTTATATACTATCAACAATCATACTTTGAATCTGAAAAATAAAACTCTACACCAGATTCAACATTTTGAACACCATAATCATAATGATGAAGTTGTAAAATAGCCTGACATATAGCTAAACCTAAACCACTGCCTTGATGATCATGTGTCACAAAAGTATACCAGATATCTGATAAGTGTTCTTCATCAATATGTGAACCTTCATTGATGATAGAAAATCCGTGATCAATCGTTATATAAATATGTCCTTGTTCTGGAGTATGTTTTAAAGCATTGGATAAAAAATTATGTATGACTGTTTCTAATAGCTTACGATCACCTTGAATCATAGGATGTAGAACTTTGATATCCACTTGAATATGTTTTTTCATCAATAAGACTTCATATTCATCAACAATTTCTGTTACACTATTTTCTAAATCAAATTCTTCTTGATGAAGCTCTACTTTTCCAGCTTCAAGTCTTGAAAGTGACAACATGGATTGAATCAGCTGATTGAGTCTTTCTGTTTCTCGATGAATGA
This sequence comes from Massilimicrobiota sp. An105, assembly GCF_002161155.1. Classification (NCBI taxonomy): domain Bacteria; kingdom Bacillati; phylum Bacillota; class Erysipelotrichia; order Erysipelotrichales; family Erysipelotrichaceae; genus Massiliimicrobium; species Massilimicrobiota sp. An105. The sequence continues at coordinate 5,845 of NZ_NFLY01000005.1, read as the reverse complement.
TTGATAAATATTTTTCTCTTTCTTCTTGACTTGTTGCTTCTTCAATTAATTCACTATAACCATTAATAATACCTAGGGGTGTTTTCATTTCATGCGTAAACTGATTTACAAAATCTTTTCTCAATCCTTCCAGCTTTTTAACATGTTCAATTTCCTGATTCAACTGTTCCATTGTGTTTTTTAACTGAGAAGACATACTTTGAATACTTTTCGCTAATGAACCAATTTCATCATGAGAACGGATATTGATTTCTTCATCAAATTGATTATTTTTAATTTTTAATGCTACTTTTTCTAATGCTCGAATAGGTCTGCTGATTGTCCATGACACCAATAATGATATACATATGACAATACAAAATGCTCCTAAAAATAATCCCCAATTCTCTTCAAAATACTGTCGAGCCATAAGACTGTCAATATGCGCCTGGTCTTCCACTCCAATAACAACTGCATATAAATCCTGGTCTTGGTCTTCCCAATCTGTGAGTCCTGTCATACCAATATAATAGTAATGTCCATGATAGCTTGTGTAATAGGCCATCATGTACCCATGGTGTTTAAGTTGAAGGACATGTTCAAGATCTTTTTGTTGGCTTAAAAACAATTGAGAATATTGACTTTGAATTGATTTTTCGCCATCTATACAAAACTGAACAACACTTGCTGATTGAATTTGATGCTGTCCTAATTGACCATAACTGTCTTCACCCCATTGAAGATAAATCAATTGTTCATCGTCTAATACATATTTGACTTCAGCTTCACCTGGAATAGAATAATTATAATCAGTTAATTTTTGCATCAGATATGTCTTTAAACTTTGTCTTTGTTGTATAGATAAATCGGCAATAGATATGTAGATTGATGATTCATCATAAATATGAATATAATTATCTAAATAAGGACTTACAGAAAACCATTTGACAACTTTATCATCTTGTTGAATTAAACATTGATAAAGGTTATAGTTTTCACTGATATAATCAATAGAATTCATTTTTTTCATGACTTCATCATATTGAAGATAATGATCATATTCAATACCTAATTGTTGTTGGAGGTTATCAAGATCATCAAAATCAATGATACGTTGAAGAAGATAATGATTTGTAGAGTCAATACGATTTTGAATATTGATTTTGGTAGATACAGCTAAAATCATAATAAAAGCTAACATGATCAAAAGAAAAATCTTAACACTAATCTTTGTTTTCATTTTCTTCACCATCCTTAAATAAATATCCAACCTTAAAAACTGTTTGAATATAATATTGATATTTTCCCAACTTTTTTCTTACTTTCTTGATATATGTATCTACGGCTCTCGCTTCTCCATAGTAATCATATCCCCATATAGCATCTAAAATTTGTTCTCTTTCTAATAAACGATAAGGATTTTTCGTTAAGTATTCTAATAATAAATATTCTTTATGGGTGAATTCTATGTGTTGACTATCAATGTAAACTTGATGATTGGTATAATCAATCTGTAAATGATGAAAAGTTTTGATATTGGATGCTTGTGGATCTTGTCTTTTACAGATAGCTAAGCATTTTGCATACAAAATAGATGGTAAAAATGGTTTAGTTATATAATCATCTCCACCTAACTGATACGCTTGAAGCTGATTATCTTCCTCACTTAAAGCACTTATAAAAATAATAGGGCATTGATATTGATAGCGAATCTGTTGACAAACTTCATAACCATCAATACCAGGCATCATAATATCTAATAAAACAAGCTGAATTTGAGAATGCATAAGTGATAATCCCTGATGTCCATCACAGGCTTCAATAATCTGGATTTCTCGCTTTTCAAAATAAGTTTTAATGATATGCCTGATATCAAAATCATCTTCAATAAGCAATACCTGATACATACTCCCACCTTCTTTACTTTTATCATAAAAAGAACTTGTGTAAAATTTGTGTAAATCTTCTATTCTTATTTTATCATAAAAAGAAAAGACGTTTATATCAAAACGCCTTTATAAAGATAAACCTTTTTCATATGCTTCCTGTAATTTTAAAGGTGGAATATAGGGTTGATGTGATTCATCATGACAACCTCCAACGAGAACAGATCCTAAACTTTTCCAGCCTAGTGCCTTTGTATAAAAAGAATAAAAAGATAAGGCCTGTTCAAAAGTCCAAAAATGATCATCCCCAGCACTCATCAATAAGAATGTTTCTTTATATGGATATTCATCGTTTTGAGAAATCGCATATAAACGATCAATAAAGCACTTTAATCTTCCTGAAATAGACCAGAAATAAAGGGGTGAAGCCAGTACCAATGTATCAGCCCATTCAAACATGGCATAATATTCCTGCATACTATCTTGAATGACACAGTGATGTTGATTGATCTGACAAGCACCACAGCCTTGACATCCCTGTAAATTTTTTGATAGTACAATTCGTTTCACTTCATGCCCAGCCTGAATAGCTCCTTTTTCAAAAGCTCTAGCCAACTGATCCGTATGCCCATTTATATTTCCACTTCCAACAACAATAAGTATTCGACGCATTCTTTTTCCCTCTTTTCCTATTTGTATCATATCACTCCCTCTCCCCTATAACAAATACTTATACTTTATATAGTTATATGCTTACTAAGCATATAGTGTTATAATATAGCTAAAGGAGTGAACGATTATGGAATTACGAGTTTTACAATATTTCCTAGCTATTGCCAGAGAAGAAACAATATCAGGAGCAGCGCAACAATTACATATCACACAACCCACTTTATCTCGTCAAATCAAAGAATTAGAAGATGAACTAGGGAAAACTTTATTTGTAAGAAGTCATAAAAAAATCACATTAACAGAAGAAGGCATGATACTCCGTCAACGTGCTGAAGAAATTGTGAATCTGGTAGATAAAACGGAACTGGAAATAATGTCTACTGATTCTCATTTAAAAGGTGAAATCTATATTGGTTCAGGTGAATCTCATGCTTTAAAAATCATTACTAAAGCTATCAAAAAGATACAGGCCCAATATCCTGATATTCAATTTCATATACATAGTGGTAATGCTCCTGATGTGATAGAAAAATTAGATAATGGTTTGATTGATTTTGCATTATTGACACCCAATTCTAAGATTAATGATTACAATCATATGTTATTGCCACTTTCACATCATTGGGGTGTCCTTATGTTGAAAGATGATCCATTAGCGCAAAAAGAAAGTATTACATTTGAAGATCTTCGAGATAAACCATTGATTGTATCTAAAGAACTACAACAGATATCAGATTTGGTTGAATGGTTACATAACGATATTGAACATCTTCATATTATTTCATCCTATACTTTGTTGTATAATGCTTCATTAATGGTAGAAGATGGACTCGGATACGCTATTTGTTTTGATAAACTTATCAATACAACTGGAGATTCTTCACTTTGTTTTAGACCACTTTCTCCACATATTGAAGTTCCTTATTATTTTATATGGAAAAAATATCAAATTCTCACAAGAGCATCTCAATATTTCTTAAATATTGTTCAAGACACCATTCAAGAATTGAGTCAATAATGACATATAGCTATAAAGAAAAAATATGTGGAGCCAATCAACAGGCTCCACATAATTATTTCCACAACACATCAAAGTACAATTGATTTTGTTTTCCCCAAGTTGCTTCATTATGTCCACCATTTCTCACTATATGTATATAACTTTGAGCCGCGCGGCGGACAATTTCATCATTAAATAACTGAATGTTTTTTAAGAAATATTGAACATTGGAAACTTCACCTGTTCCAAAACTCCAATAAACACGTGTATCTTTATTCAAATCATGATGATTCATTTCTTCTTGTAGTTGATGGATACATAAAGAAAGTGCCGGAGATAAACAGGCTGCTTTAGAAAAGAGTTGATTATAATGGATGACAGTATAAAAAGCCATTAATCCACCCATAGAACTTCCTCCAATACCTGTACACTCTCTAAATGGTATTGTTCGATATTTTTGATCAATCATCGATTTTAATTCATTCACAACCCAATCCATATAGATTTGACCTTTTCCAGTAATAGGACCAAAAAATCCATTTTCAACATCATATGGGCAATATTCATTTAATCTTTCATTTCCTTCATGATTACATTCCATGCCTACAATAATAAATGGCTTATCATAACGATCTAAAAACTCACCTAGTCCCCATGATTTTCCATAAGTTGCATCCTGATCATTAAAAAGATTATGTCCATCATACATATACATAACAGGATATCTTTCATCACTATTATGATAATTTTGAGGTAAATAGATATGCATAGTACGCCACGATTCAAGTGGCTGTATATAAACATTCAATTTTTCTATCATGAATAAACACCTCCTATCATATAGGTTTATTTTAATTTTTTTCCATCTCTATGTCCAATACTTTCCAAGTATGATGAAAAATACTTTTTAACTATACTCAAAAAGCATAACTATCCATTGATTATAGGTATTTGATATATCATTATTCTTTTCATATAATAATGATAGCTAAAGGAGGAATAAAAATGTTAGGAAATTTTGAATTTTGCAATCCAACAAAACTGTATTTTGGAGATGAATCATTAAAATATTTAAATACGGAATTACCAAAATATGGTTCTCGTATTTTACTCATTTATGGTGGTGGTTCTATTAAGAAAAATGGAATTTATGATGAAGTCATCACTATTTTAAAAGACAATAACAAAGACGTTTTTGAAGTTTCAGGAGTTATGCCTAATCCAACTATTGATAAACTTTATGAAGGTGTACAAATAGCCAGAGACAATCAAATTGATTTTATTTTAGCTGTTGGTGGAGGTTCTGTTTGTGACTATGCCAAAGCTGTTTCTGTATCTATCCATTGTGATGAAGATCCTTGGGATAAATATTATTTAAGAATGGAAGAACCAACATGTCAAATCGTTCTTGTCGGTTGTGTTTTAACTATGGTTGGTACTGGTTCAGAAATGAATGGTGGTGCTGTTATTACAAATCCAAAACAGAAATTAAAGATTGGTCATGTTTTCGGTGACAATGTGATGCCTAAATTTTCTATTTTGAATCCAAAATATACTTTAACTTTACCACATTATCAGATGGTTGCTGGTTTCTATGATATTATGAATCATATCTGTGAACAGTATTTCTCTGGTGATGATGATAATACAAGTGATTATATCAGTGAAGGTCTAATGAAATCATTGATTCATTCTAGTCGTATTGCGATTAAAGATCCTCAAAACTATGAAGCAAGAAGCAACATCATGTGGATTGCCACTTGGGCATTAAATACATTAGTTGCGAAAGGGAAATCTACTGACTGGATGGTGCATATGTTAGGTCAAGCTGTTGGAGCTTATACAGACGCCACTCATGGTATGACATTAGCTGCCGTTTCATTACCATATTATCGTCATATTATGCCTTATGGATTAGATAAATTTGTGAGATTTGCGACAAATGTATGGAATGTCAATCCAGAAGGAAAATCAAAAGAAGACATTGCGAAAGCTGGACTTGATGCAATGGAAGAATGGATGAAAGAATTAGGACTTGTGATGAATATCACTGATTTAGGTGTTACTGAAGATATGTTAGAAGGTCTTGCAAGATCAACAATTGTTCTTGAAGGTGGTTATAAAGTTCTTAATCATGATGAAATCATTCAAATCTTTAAAGAAAGTATGTAAAAACATGAGAAAAATCTCATGTTTCAGGCTGTTGACAAAGTGGTAGAATTTTTTATTAAATCTACCACTTCTTTTTATTTTTTATGCAAATTGATAAATTTGTACTATTTTCCTTATATGTCTTTCTTTTTTGTTC
>NZ_NFLY01000049.1:0-20668 GCF_002161155.1 Massilimicrobiota sp. An105 | reverse complement strand
ATCTGTTCCTTGAGGGAATGATGCAACCTAGTCAGCTGCTTCTGTTCATAAAGGTCAAATTTCTTAGATGACGTCAAACGATAAGGTTTCTTGAGTTTATTTGAGCTTAATATATCGCATATATTAAGAGTATCAAGTTTATCGTTTTTAGTGATGCCACCATCCATTCTACGATTGAGATCGGTAGTTTTAGGATTGATTAAAGCGACGCTGTAGTTCTTCTGTAAAAGAAAGCGCAATAAAGCGAAATGATAATGACCAGTATCTTCCATACCGATAAGAACGCTATCAACAGGATAGAGAGCGATCTGAGAGATAAGGAATTCAAAACCCTGAGCATTATTAGAGAAAGCGACAGGCTGAAGAATAATTTCACCAGTCAACTTGTCAACGATGCTGACGAAATGCTTGTGCTTTCCAATATCAATACCAACTAATTTCATAAAAACCATCCTTTCAAATAAATTTCATGTGATGTGGTACCCACAACACTTAGACCATAAAACCTGGTTCAAAATGCGAATTCAAAGACTCATCTAACTCATCTTTATTGAGGAATAAGTGAGTGGTCCAAACCTCCTTGAAGTAGTCAAAGCCACACGGAAAAATACAAATCCACAAACACATATTTCAATTTTACATATAAACCTAAACGTCATCAACTACGTATTAATAAAGTTGATAGAAAGGAGAAGGTATATTTTAATGACTGATAAATGAGTCAATTATAATATACCAGTGAAAAATATGTTAACTTATTCATTTAAAGAATCAGATATACCTATGTATGAATATTTATATCAATGCATTAAAAATGATATTATTCATCAAAAACTCAACCCCCATGAAAAATTACCATCTAAACGTGCTTTTGCGAAAAATCAAAACGTCAGTTTGATAACTGTAGAGAATGCCTATCATCAGCTTCTTATTGAAGGGTATATTTATTCTAAAGAAAGAAAAGGATATTTTGTAAGTGAACTTCATTATCCCCATTATATAAAAAATCATTCTTCTGTTATGACAAAACCAAAACAAACTCATTATCGTATAGATTTAAAATCAAATTCTGTATCTTCTTTGCATTTTCCATTTTCTACATGGTCTAAAATGACACGTCAAGTCCTTTCATCTCAATCACAAGAATTGCTTTCACGTTCTCCACATCAAGGTTGCGAATCTTTAAGACGCGCTATCTGTTCACATCTTTATGCCTTTTGTGGAATGAATATTTCTCCTGATCAGGTGATTATTGGAGCTGGAAGTGAATATCTTTATAATTTAGTGATTCAATTACTAGGAAGAGATCAGATATATGCCTTAGAAAATCCAGGTCATCACAGTATTTCCCAAGTCTATCACATCAATCATGTCAATTATCATTACATTTCCTTAGATCAACAAGGCATTGATATAAAGGCACTAAGAAAAAGTCAGGCACAAATCGTGCATATCTCTCCTGCTCATCATTTCCCAACAGGTATCACAATGCCCATACAAAGACGTTTGGAATTACTTCAATGGGCAGAAGAATCTCATCGTTATATTATTGAAGATGATTATGATAGTGAATTTCGTATGCGAGGAAAACCACTCTCCCCACTCTTTCAGATTGATCAAAATGAACATGTGATTTATATGAATACATTTTCTAAAACACTAGCTCCTTCATTCCGTATCAGTTATATGATTTTACCACCTCATCTCGTTCAAATTTTTCAACAAAAATTAGGTTTCTATACATGTAGTGTATCAAGCTTTGAACAGATTATTCTTGCCGAGTTTATCCAAAACCATCACTTTGAAAAACACATTAATCGTATGCGTAACTACTATAAATCCATCCGTGATGAATTTCTTCTCCAACTTTCACAAAGTCCTCTCTTTTCCCAAATTACAATTACTGAAGAAAACTCAGGCTTACATTTTCTACTTCATTTCTCTTTGCCATATAGTGATAATTTTATTTTAAAACGTGCCCAAGATTTAGAAATCAACATGAGCATGCTTTCCCAATTTTATGACCAACCATTTGATTCACATACAATCGTGATTAACTATTCTGGACTTTCTATTGAAGATATTCCTTTAGCCGTTCAATTACTATGTCAGTTATTAATGGAATAAGAGAACTGCTTTATAATTTCCATATTTCCATAGTAGAAGTATAACATAAGCTTTGGCTTTTTGTTATCTTAACCAACCGTCTAAAACCTGTGGGATTGCGGTGCCTCATTTCAAAAGTTTTTCATACAGTTCATGATGTTTAGCATCTTCTCCATCTTGATGCTTACTTTTTGAATTTATATTTACCTTTTCCATGACCAGATACTGGCTCTATAATATCTTTCTGCACTAAATTGGAAAGAAGCTTAGAGGCAGCAGATTGCTTCAAATCAATGACCTTCATAACTGTCTATATGCTTCATCATACCCGAACTTCTCAAATAATCTACGAACATGATTTGTTGTATTATTAACAGATAAATCTTTTTGTGTTTTACTAAAAGTGTACTTTCAATATCCACTTTTGTATCTTGAATGTCCACTTCTGTGCTTCCAATATCCACTTTTTTAGTATTTAAAAATCCACTTATATGCATATCTCGGTTATGTAGTTCATTGTCATGCATCTGCATAAAATGTGGAAAAGGAACAATACAATAGGTCAAAAAATCATATATCTGGTTACTTTTTAATTTGCTTATTATAAATAATTACTTTAAGCATTTATTAACCAAACAAAACCAAATTCCTATAATATGAAAAAGATGCTTTCTACACTACATAGAAAACATCTCAATATATTATAAAAAATTTATTTTCATACACAAAATACATGTCTTATGGAAGGGAAAGTCAAGATATATGAAATAAATGATTTTTATGCTTTAAAAAAGTTCAGTCAGGATATTTATGATCTATCGCCTTCACTTTTTTAAGGCTTTTTATTTTTTCTGTGGAAACTTTGCATTAGGATAAATACGTTCCATTCTTTCATTTGGATAATGCTGATCTAGAAATTCTTCTACAGGATTTTGCGCATTGATTTGTCCATTCTGTCTTTCTGAATATCTTTGAATAGCTAATCCTGATATGATAATATTGATTGTCATAAAAACAATAAAACACCATGAAAGAATTGTTCCTGTTTTTTTGGAGATTTTTTCAATGAAGTCTGATAATTTTGGATAAATGATTTTAATCCAAATCACAGCTACAATTCCCCAGAAGAAACAGAATAATAAATTAATACGTCCTCCTAAGTTAAAAGGAAGATGACTATAATCCCAAAAGACTGTTCCAAAAACTAATTCTGTAAAAACACTACATGCATATTCATAAGCTCCACCTACAACCGTTCCAAACAAGAAAATAAAACGGTCACTTTTATAACGATACTGATATAACAGTAAAGTTAATAAAGCACAGCCAATTCCCCAAACAATAGAAAAAGGACCATAAATCACACTACTACGACTCATCCATATTCCTGTTGTATAATGACACCATAATGTTTCAACAATATCTCCTAAAAATGCACCAATAAGAAATAACCATAATAATTTATAAAAAGAACATCCTTCAGCAAATACAGTTGATTTTTCAACTTTTGGCTCATTTAAAATTTCTTTTTTATCAAGATTTGGAAATGCATTCACAAAATGTTTAAGTGTCCATTCAGATATTCTCATGCCTAAACGATCTGCCGTTCTTTGCATGTTTTCTGATACCTCTTTAATGACACCTTTTTTCACACGTGAACGTGTACTTAAAATACCTGTGATTGTTCCAACAAAATCGACTGCCATAACAACACCCATAATAATCAAGAGAATCTCTCCAACGGATGAAGGAATCAAATGAACAGCGTTTAAAAGTGTTGGCTCAATAAATTCAACACAGATGATAGCCATCAACCCCCAAAGAATTGTATAAGGCATGTGCACATAACTACCGAATTGGAATCTCTTTCTTGAATAATCCCACCATTTATGGTGAAAAATTTTCTGTAAGAAAAAACCTGTCATATATACAACAAAGGAAGAAATAATTGCCCCTCCTAAGAACATAAAAAACCATTGATCATGAAGTTCATGTAATAAAATAAAAAACAAAACCCCACAAATACCATAGGATGGGCAATATGGTCCATATAAAAATCCAACATCAACAAACTTCTTACGACGATATGCCGCAAGAATAGTTCCTATGACCCAACCGACAAAAGAATAAACAAAAAATATCCATAATTGATCATAAATTAACTTTTCCATCATTTCCCTCCAACATAGTCTATATGATACTATCATAGATATATGAATAATACATGAAGAAAAAAGAAAAAAATCAGAAAGATTTCTGATTTTCATCCCATTGTTTCACAACTCGACATGGATTTCCATAAGCAAGACTATGTGGTGGTATATCTTTGGTCACTACACTTCCTGCCCCAATGACACAATCATCACCAATCGTGACTCCTGGCATGACGGAAACATGAGCGCCAAACCAGACATTACTTCCCACACGAATAGGCAAAGCAATTTCTAATCCCTGATTACGTTTTTGATAGTCTAGAGGATGATTCGCTGTATAAAAACCACAATATGGACCTACAAAAACATAATCACCTATTGTGATACTTCCACCATCCATAAAATAACAAGAGCTATTAATAAAAACATTCTCTCCTAATTGAATACGACTTCCATAATCACACATAAATGGACTTATAATTTCCAGATTTTCTGGATAATAACCTAATAACTGTGTCAAGATGTCTTTTCTTTTTTCAACATCCCCAGGTCTTGTATGATCTAAATCAAAGCATATATCTTTAGCTTTTATGCGCATTTCTAATAATTGAGCATCATTATTGGCATCATACCATTCTCCACGTTCCATCTTTTCTAATTCACTACTCATGACTTTCTCCTTTTCAATCATTTCTTAATCATTAATCACCTCAATGGCTTCACTGATAGATGATACGATATGTGTTGCTTTTTCCTGAACAATTTGTGGTGAATCATGAAATGTAAATGAACAATCAGCACTTTCTAACATAGGAATATCATTATAAGAATCTCCTATGCCATAGACCATATCCAAATGCAATAATTCTTTCAATTTCTTGACTGCTTCTCCTTTAGAACATCCTCTTTTAACAATATCTATATATTCTTTATTTTGAAAAGCAATAATTTCTTTGTATGTTTCATTTAAATCATGTGTCCATTCTTTGGCCTGTTGTTCATGAACAGCATTAATTGATAATCCAAAAATATGTTCATCTCCAATACAATCAATAGACTCTACATATGTTTGAGCTATTGGAATTTTTGAATCTTTCACTAATGTATAAATACGAAAATCTGCCTGAATAGAAACTTCAGCTTTTTGATGATATTGTTGATAAATAGCTTTCATAATATCTTTAGATATTGTCTGTTCATATAAAACATGACATTCTTTATCTAAAATGCAGGCGCCACTGCTTACAATATAAAAATCTGGTTGAATACAATCTTTGATATAATGTTGTACACCTATCAATGGTCTACCTGTACATAATCCAAATAAATGATATTTTTGAAAATGAACAATAGCTTGTTGATCATTTTCTTTAATACCATCTTCAAAATATAATGTTCCATCAAAATCACTGGCTAATGCTTTCATTGTTGACTCCTTTTAAATAATAATCTATCATCTGTAATTCTTCTATCTTAATGCAATGAGGAATTTGTTTATGTAAAACCAACTGTTGGCATTTGGCAAGTGGCATCCATTGAACTTCTTCCACTTCTTCTTTTTGCAAGACAAAATCGCCATCATACCATAAGACATAAACATGCGAAACTTGTACATTATGAAATGGTTTTTCATGAAATACATTGTGGCTATTGCTGTAACTTGCACCAATATAATGTAATTCACCCTTTGTCGCCTCGACTCCCAGTTCCTCTTTTAATTCACGTAATGCTGAAGTTTCAAAGTCACTTCCTGCTGGAATATGACCAGCACTTGAAATATCATAACATCCTGGATAAGAATCTTTATTGAGGCTACGTTTCTGTAAAAGAATTTCGACATCCTGCTTTTTTCTTAATAACCAGACATGGCTAGTGCGATGACGAATGCCATGACGATGTGCATATTCTCTTTCTACAATTTCTCCCGTTGGATTTCCCATTTCATCTACGATATCTAAATATTCCATCAACTCATCACCTCTTTCTATTCTACTACATTTTACATTTTAAATGAAAGATAAAACTCTTAAAACCCATATCCAAAATGTTAAAGAAAAACCACTGAGTAATGTTGTTAACATGACAACATTACTACTTAAAACACCAGCATGTCCCATATTCTTTGCCATGACATAACATGTCACTGTTGATGCAGAACCTAGCATAACCAAAATAGCTATTAACTGTTCCTGACGAAAACCTAAGATGATAGCAAGTGGTAAAAACAGGAAACAGAATCCAAACAATTTAAAGAAAGATGCTAAAAAGGCAGGTTTTATCTGACTGATAGCTTTATCCAAACGAAAAGAAGCACCCATCGCTATCAAACCTAATGGTGTAGCCATATTGGCAACATAGGATACACTTTTTGAAAGAATGGTCGGCATTGGTAAAGAACATAAAGACCATAAAAATCCAACTGCAATCCCAATAATAATCGGATTCTTTAATATTCCTAGACATGTCTTCTTCAATAAATCACGATTGACTCCATCCCCATGAGGCTGATAGAAAGACAAGATAATCACAGCAAATATATTATATAAAGGTACACTTCCCATAATCATTAATGGGCCCATTGTAGAACTTCCATATATGTTTTGAATTAAGGCAACTCCCAGCAAGGCCGCACTACTACGATAGGTTGCCTGAATAAATTCACCTTGAATACTTTTATCTTTTAAAAATTTTGATATCATCATCGCAATCAAAATACTTATAAGTGTCACAACAAAACAAAATGCAACAAAAGAAAAATTCCATACTTCTAAAAAATCAACTGTCGCCAAATCTTGAAACAAAAGAACTGGCAAAGGAAGCATAAAGACAAAACGATTTAATTGAGAAGCAAATTCTTCACTCATCCACCCCAACTTTCTTAAAAGCATTCCTAAAACCATCATCAAGAAAACTGGAACTGTCGCATTGAAACTAAATAATAAACTATCCATGTTTAAACCTCATCAGGAAATAATATTTTTAAAATACGTTCTAAGCCCTGATTTTCAATAGCACAACAAACCAGATCTGCTTTTTGTTTTAATGCTTCAACAGCATTCCCCATCGCAACACCAACTTCACAATATTCAATCATTTCCATATCATTCAATCCATCCCCAAAAGCATATGTCTGTTGACGGCTGACATGATAATAATCTAAAACTTTTTGAATGCCGACAGCTTTAGAAATCGTTGGTGAAAAGAATTCAAAAGCATTTTCACTGCCATGTTCATCATGATGAATAACACTGCCAAATTTATCCTGAATATAATTTTCTATTTTTGCTTTATCTTTATTTAAAACATTAGCTTCTATCTTGATTGTTCTTTTTAAAACCTCTTCTTTATCAAAATCCAATTGGAACATTTCTTTCATACCAGCCTGAGAAAAGAAATCATAAAGTTCATGATAGCTAGGATCAATATAAATCGCGTCAGCTGTTTCTAACATATAGTCACATCGCAGGTCTTCTAGCATCTGAACAGTTTTCACACATAGTTTGTAATCCATTCTATCTTCATAAATAGATTGCCCATCAATTTCAACATATCCACCATTGGCTAATATATATCCATCAAATCCTACATTTAATAAATACTGATTGATCATAGCTTTAGGTCTACCACTAGATATAAATATTTTATGTCCCTGCTCTTGAATTCTTTTTAATTGGTAAAGAGCCCCTTGTGGAATGTCAGGAATACCTCTAGCAGTATCCAATAATGTTCCATCAACATCAAAAAATAATATTTTTGATTGCATGATTCCACCCCCATAACTGATATCTATTATATAAGCTTTTGATTGATTTTGCTTTCTTTTTTCAAGAATGGAAATAGAAAAAGACAAACATTTCGTTTGTCTTTACTCACTACGTAATGCTGAAACAGGATCACTCTTCGCTGCTTTGCTGGAAGGAATAATACCACCAATCAAAGTTAAAACAACGCTAAGCACAACTAAGATGACACCACCTGCCACTGGTAAAGAGGCACTGACATCTACATTACCAGCAATCGAATGAATAATCATGTTTCCTGGTATCAACAATAACAATGTAATCACAATACCTAAAACACCTGCAAGTAACCCTATAATAAATGTTTCGGCATTGAAAACTTGTGAAATATTACGCTTAGATGCACCTATTGCACGCAAGATTCCAATTTCTTTTTGTCGTTCTAAGACACTGATATAAGTAATAACACCAATCATAATAGAAGATACAACTAAAGAAATAGCAACAAAGGCAATCAGTACATAACTAATCACATTAATAATATCAGTTACTGATGACATTAAAGTACCTACATAATCTGTATAAGAAATCACTTTATCTTCATCAGTTTTTTCCATTTTGGCATTATAATCATCTAAAATATTCACAACATTTTGTTTTGTTTCAAAATTTTTTGGATAAATATTAATGCCACTAGGTTCATCAAAATCAGCATATCCTAATGTTTTTAAATTATTTTCATAAGTTGAAGTTTCTGTTGTCATAAGTGAGACCATAAGTTCAGACAACTCTTCTTCACTCATATTCATTTGAATAGCTTCAGAAAATGCAGTTGGATCAATTTGAATCGCTGATTGCATGTTTTGAGCTAATGCTCCCATTTGTTTAGACATTTGAGCACTGATTTGTTCTTCTAAGGATTGAGAAATCTGTGCTGTATATTGTGTCATCATTGTTTGAATCTGATTTTGTAATAATGTTTCAAACTGCCCTGTTAAACCACTATCTTGAAGTAATTGAATAACATTTTGTTGAATCAAACTTTGTGCACGAGATGTTTTAATATAAGTCATAAAATAAGTCTGTATCTGAGTTGAATCCGTCAACTGATTTTCAACCATATAATTTTGAAAATCAGTTGTGATACTTTGACTTAAAGATTCAATCTGTTCTCTTGTAAACTCAACATTTAATTGTGATAAGATTGCATCCATATCAATAGAAGGCATATTTGACATATCTAATTGAATCTGGCTTAAATCCAGCTCACCCATTCCTTTTGTCAATTGACTTTGATCTATTGAAAACGCACTCTTTAACTTCTCTGTATCAACACTAAACAATGAATTCATATCAAACTCTTTATTATTAGCTTCATTAAAAGCATTACCTGTAAATACATCAATATCTTTATTTTCTAATTGTTTTTTCACAATTTCACTTGCTTGAGCTTGTTCAATCACATGTGTTGTCAGTGATTGAGGATAACCAATACCCGTTTGAAGCATTATCGCTGTTGTTCCTTCAGCTGGTTGAACAATCCCAACAATTTTTATAGTTTCACCATTTTCAATCAATTTTTTCATATAGGATTGATTATCTGTTTTATCTCTATATAAATCATATTCTTCATCATATTCATAATAATCTGCTGCATTGACAAGCTTAAACTCTTTTCCTAATACATCTTCATATGAATAAGTATCTGTATTCTCTGGAGCATTGACTTCTTCCTCTTGAGAGAACTTATCTACCATATCATCTAATTCAGAAAAATCTCTTAACCCCAATGTATAAGACATTAAATCATTAATCTTACCATTTTGTGTTAAAACCAGAACACACTCATTATAAGCCTTAGGCCAACGTCCTGCTTTAACATCATATTGATCTACATATAGACTTTCATCACTAGGCATTTCATAAAAAACATCGGTACTCATCATTGTTGACATCATGCTGTTTCCACTACTTGAAGAACCTAAACCAAGTGATTGAAACGATTTATCAGGATGAACCTGTCTGATATTTTCTGTATCTGTACTGTATATTTGTGGTGATACATTATACGTATACTCTACAGCATTTGTATATTCTTTAATATCACTGTCACCATTATCTAAATATTCTTTTAAAGAAGCCAAGTCATTAGAACCAATCTTTGAAAACATATTAGTAATCATTTGAATAACTTGTATCTGGCCTTCTTCTTTATTTTCACTTTGACCATCTTGAACATCTACCATCAAAGATGTCATATCAAAACCTGTACTTTGTATTTGCAGTGGATATTCAGATAATGTTTCTTCTTCAATTGATTGAATATATTGATTGACACCATTAGAAAGCGATAATATCAATGCAATCCCAATAATTCCAATAGACCCCGCAAAAGATGTTAAAATCGTACGGGCTTTTTTGGTACGTAAGTTATTAAAACTTAAAGATAAAGCTGTTAAAAAGGACATTGAAGATTTTCCCATGTTTTCATGTCTTGGTTTATCCAATTCATATTCAATGACTTCATATGGATCAGAATCACTACGGATTGTTCCATCTCTTAATTCAACAATACGTGTCGCATAAGCTTCTGCCAATTCAGGATTATGTGTTACCATCACAACAAGCCGATCTTTGGCAACGTCTTTTAACAGTTCCATAACCTGAACACTGGTATCACTATCCAATGCACCAGTAGGTTCATCGGCGAGTAAAATATCTGGATCATTAACCAAAGCTCTCGCAATGGCGACACGCTGCATTTGTCCTCCAGACATTTGATTTGGTTTCTTGTGTCCCTGATTACCTAAACCCACCTTTTCTAAAGCTTGCTTTGCTCTCTTTTTACGCTCTGCTTTAGAAATACCAGATATCGTCAAAGCCAATTCAACATTAGCCAGGACAGTCTGATGAGGAATCAGATTATAGCTTTGAAAGACAAAACCTATGGTATGATTACGATAGGAATCCCAATCTCTATCTTTATACTTTTTAGTCGAAATGCCATTGATAATCAAATCACCTTTATCATAACGATCTAATCCACCAATAATATTTAAAAGTGTTGTCTTTCCACTTCCACTTGGTCCTAATATCGCAACAAATTCATTATCTCTGAGATTAAGACTGACGCCATCTAATGCCTTTTGAACTAAATCACCCGTTTTATATTGTTTATATATATTCTTAATTTGTAGCATTCTCTTATCCCCTTTATATAGAACATATACTATTAAATCCTTTTTATTTGAATTGAAAATGAACATTTATATATTTCTATCGTATATCGACATATTTCCCCGGAAATAGTCCTCTTTTTATATATTCCCACAAAAAAAAGAATATACATACTTATATATTCTTTATCTCTGACGAGGTTCATATAAACCTGTCATATCAACATTCTCTAATTGTAATAACTTGATTTTATTATCAATACCACCCGCATATCCTGTTAAACTTCCATCTTTTCCTACAACACGATGACATGGAATAATGATGGATATAGGATTATGCCCAACTGCCCCACCTACTGCCTGAGCTGACATTGTTTTTTTATTTAATGTTTTTGCCACCTTTTTAGCAATTTCCCCATAAGTCATTGTTTGACCATAAGGAATCTCACACAATATTTTCCATACCATCTGTTGAAACTGTGTGCCTTTTGGTGTTAATTTTAAATCATTGATGGAAGGTTGTCTTTGATGAAAATAATCATCTAACCATTTTTGAGTTTGTATCAATATGGGATGATCATCTTTCTTTATGATATTTTCTTTGATATTTCCTAAAAAGTATTTCTGCCCTTCAATCCATAATCCAATCAAACCTTCTTCATCACATACCAACAAAAGATTTCCTAAAGGCGATTGATAATATGTCTGATAATACATAAGTCTCACTCCTTATCATCATTTTATCATTCCCTATTTTTCTATACAACTATTCTGTCATATATAAGTTCATTCTTGATGAATATGATAATCATAATGAAGTCTCAAATGAAATAAAAAATGCAGTCTTGACAACAAGAAAGTTTATTTATATAATACAGGCGTATAGAAAAAAGGCGATGAATAGAAGAGTAATTGTTATGATTGATAACAAGAGAGTCCTGATGGTGGAAATGGACAATCATAGTAACGATGAATAAAGACTAGGAGCCGTATTTTGGATCGTATGTGATAAAATAACGTGTGCCGCGTTACAGGCTAGACTCTGATAGGAGTTGAAAAGGTTTATGCAGTGATGCATAAACGAATGAGGGTGGTAACACGATAATCTCTCGTCCCTTGTGGATGGGAGTTTTTTTATTGGAAAGGAGATATTATGGAAGAAAGACATTTTAGTGAACAGGAATTAGTAAGACGTGAAAAGTTAAATTTTTTAAGAGAAAAAGGTATTGATCCATTTGGACAAAGATTTGATGTCACTGCTTTTTCAACAGAAATCAAAGAAAAATATGCAGGAAAAACACATGAAGAATTAGAAGAAGCTGCGATTGAAGTCAAAGTTGCTGGAAGAATTATGACAAAACGTCGTAAAGGTAAAGTATGTTTCATGCATATTCAAGATAAAGAAGGGCAAATCCAAATTTATGTCAGAAAAGATGTTATTGGTGAAGACAGTTATGAAGTTTTAACAAAAAGTGATATTGGAGATATCGTTGGGATTGTTGGGACTGTCTTTGTGACAAATACTGGTGAATTATCTGTCAAAGCTTCTGAGTATATTCACTTAACAAAAGCATTACGTCCTTTACCTGAAAAATATCATGGTTTAAATGACGTTGAAGAAAGATATAGAAGAAGATATGTTGATTTAATTATGAATGAAGAAGCAAGAAAGATTGCTTTTACAAGACCAAAGATTATTCGCTCTATTCAACATTATCTTGATGGTTTAGGATATACTGAAGTTGAAACACCTGTATTAAATCCTATTTTAGGTGGTGCTTCTGCTCGTCCATTTATTACACATCATAATACTTTAGATATGAATTATTATTTAAGAATTGCGACTGAACTATCTTTAAAAAGATTAATTGTTGGTGGTATGGATGCTGTTTATGAAATTGGACGTTTATTTAGAAATGAAGGTATGGATAGAACTCATAATCCAGAATTTACAACAATTGAAGTTTATAAAGCATTTAGTGATCTAGAAGGAATGATGGATTTAACTGAAGGTATCATTTCTAATGCTGCGAAAGATGTTTGTGGTACATATGATATTGAATATAAAGGACATCAGCTTTCTTTAGCTCCTGGATTTAAACGTATTTCTATGACAGATGCTATTAAAGAACAAACTGGAATTGATTTTGCAGGAGATATGACTTTTGAAGATGCGAAAAAATTAGCTGAAGAACATGGTATTGAAGTCGAAGCACACTTTGGTTATGGTCATATTATTAATGAATTCTTTGAAAAATATGTAGAAGAAACAATTGTTGATCCTACATTTGTTTATGGACATCCTGTAGAAATTTCTCCACTAGCAAGAAAAAATCCTGAAGATCCTCGTTTCACACAGAGATTTGAATTATTTATCTGTGGTAATGAATATGCAAATGCATTCAACGAATTAAATGATCCCGATGATCAATATGAAAGATTTGCAAATCAGTTAAAAGAAAAAGAACTTGGAAATGATGAAGCTAACGAAATGGATTTAGATTACGTAGAAGCATTGGAATATGGATTACCACCAACAGGAGGAATGGGTATGGGTATTGATAGACTCGTGATGTTATTAACTGGTCAAGAATCTATCCAAGAAGTTATCTTATTCCCGCAGATGAAACCAAGAAATAAATAGCGATGAAATCAATATAATTTTGATTTAAGGCTCGAATCGATATTTAAAATAAAAGCATTGTTTTCTAGAATCAAGGAGTAATATTTAATAACTTTATGATTATTAGGAAATCATGCTTTTTTATTTAGTATAAAACATATAATTTGATAGTGGCATACAAATGGCATACAAATGGCATACAATATTCATATTTTTTTGAATTGTTCATAAATTATTAATGAGTAATATTATTTTTAAAGGTACATTCTTTTAAATTCTTGTAATTAATATTAAAACTGTTTTCAATAAATGTTATGCTTGAAAAAAAGAATTTATACGATATAATTATTGTATTAGGAAGGTGGTAAAATGAGTGAAAAAAGTTCTAAATGCAGATTTTGTAGTATTTTGAATAAAGAGTATTTATATGATGAAATTGACTTTCCTATATTTGAAAATGATAAGTATTTTGCATTGTCAAGTATTGGTGCATTTATAGAGGGATGGATTTTAGTTATACCTAAAAGTCATGTTTATTCTATGAAGAGTTTTTTTAAAAATAGTTCTTTCTTTGAATTTGTCAATATTATTGCAGGTAGATTGAGTAAAAAATATAATGAAAAAATAATTCTTTTTGAGCATGGTGCCAATAAGTGTAATTCACAAACAGCTTGTGGTACAAATCATGCACATATTCATTTGGTGCCATATAAAGATAGCCTTCAAACGATAATTCAAAATAAGAAGAAAGGTTGGAAGAAAATAAGATTTTCAGAAGTAGAAACATATGTAGGTGATAGTGAATATTTATTGTATTCTGATTTAGATGATTCTTTAACTTCTCAAACATTCTGTTTTGTCCATAAACTCAAAGAGCCTTACTCCCAATTTTTTAGAGAGATTTTAGCAGAGGAAATTGGGAAAAAAGAAGAATATAATTATAAAATATATAAAAATTTAAAAAATGCAAAATTAACATATTTAAAAATGAAGGACTGATTATTTATGCATAATGATCAACTTCCAACTGATAATAGAGAAATATATGAATGTGAATCAAGATATGATAAAAAGTATAAAAGGAAAATTTTAAGGGACGCAATATATTTATTTTTCTTGTTTACTGTAACTCTTGTTTTATTATACATGAACTATATTGGTGTTTTAAGTGATGTTTTATGTATACCTGAAAAGAAAATTTTAATGTCTACAAAATATATGTATTGTATTCTATCTGGATTATTAGGTGGTACTACATTTAGTATAAAATATTTTTATCGAGTAGTTGCACGAGGATTGTGGAATGAAGATAGAGTTTATTGGCGATTTTTTTCTCCATTAATTTCTATAAGTTTATCTCTTATAATTGCTTGTATAATGATAAAAGATGTTTCTTCATCAAATACAATTGCGATTAGTACTGGTTTTTTAACTGGATATTTTTCAGATGAAGCTGTAAGCAAAATGTATGATGTTGCTTGTGTATTATTTTTAACATCTAATAATACTAATAACAATAATAATACTAATAATGGGGATGATTCAAATGAGTGATTTATATTTGGTAGAAGGAGAGAACTATCGGATTCTAAAAAAAGAAGAAATATCAATAAAAGGTATTGGACATAAAGGATATGGTTTGACTCATGTTCCAAAAAGGTGGACTTTACCTTTTTTTGTAATTTCAAAGGAATTGTATAGATTATTTAAAAATTTAAAAAGTGATGAAAGAAAAAAAATTGTTGCTTTGTATGCTATTGGTATCAAAAAATGTGCGACAAAAATGTCTATTAATCCAAAATGGATTATACGCTCTTCTGCATGTAATGAAAGTATGAAGGAAAGAGGACAGTACGACTCTGTAGCTGTAAATGAAGATCAATTAGAAAATACATTATATGAATTATTAATGTCGATAATACAAGATACTAGATTATGTAAATCAAGTATTTCTTTTATAGTACAGCATTATATTGATAAAAAGATTTGTGGACATATTTCAAATGAAAGACGTCTTTCACAAGATCCTAGAGATTATAAGATTGAATACGAATATAATAATGAGATAAAACATGAAACTGTTGTAGTGCGACAATGGAGAAAAAAATATGATAAAAATCAATTAAAAAAAATTGATTTAGATTGTGATACTTTACAAAACATAAAAAAGACATTACATTTTCCTGCATTTTATTTCTATAATAGTACAAAAAGAGTTCATTTAGAATTTATATGGGAAAAAGAAAAAATTTATATAGTTCAATGTGATTATGAAGTAAATGAAAATAATACTCATAATCCTGAAAATCAAAAAATAGGGATGTCAATGGCAAAAAAGGCATCTGTTTTTAAGGTTCTACGTGAAATTGATGATAAGGAAGATAAAAAATACTATAAAATAAAAAATGTATTTATTTATAAATCTGTTGGTTTAACAACTGCGCCATTATATATTTTAGATGATAACTTAGTATTAAAAAAATTACAGCATAAAGATGTATCTTCTAATTTAATAGAGGATATAAATTTACTATTACAAAATTCATCTATTGTAATTAGAACAAATGTAATTACTGATGAACATGATAAAAGACAATTATCTAAAAGGAGTAATGAATTAAAAGATTTAAATAGTGTTATTGAATGGTTAAAGAGTGCAGTAGATGATTTGAAAGGATTAGAATATGTTTTTATTTTACATAATTTTATACCTTCTATCTCTTCTGCGTTTGTCTGGGCAAAACCAAATAGCAGGTTTGTAAGAATTCAATCACTTTGGGGATTACCTGAAGGATTATATTATTATCCACATGATAGTTTTTCGGTAGATTTGAGAAATACAGATACACACAATATAAATCAAGATAAAATTGAAATAAAAAAAATCATTCGCTATAAACCACATTTTATATCAACAAACGCTGATGGTACTTGGTCTTTAAAAAACACTTCGATACCACATGATTGGAAAGTATCAATTGATGACAATTCTTTGAAAGAAATAGCAATTGCTTCCCAAAAAATATCAAATATAGAAAATAAAGAGATAAGTGTTATGTGGTTTATTAATGTGGATCAAAAGTATTATGGGACTAAAAACTTACCATGGTATCATGAAGAAATAAAAAATCTGAATATCAAAGAAAATGATTTTATAAAGAAATATTTCGATGATGAGGAAATTGTTATAAGTAATAATTTAGATTTTTCAAAAATTCTAGAACCAGATAATGAAATTAAATATGTAAGAATCCAACCATATGAAGATGATGTTTTAAGAGATAAAAATTTTTTAATGAAGATTGGTGAAATTTGTAAACAAAAAAATATAACAATATTTTTAGAAGGAACTGTTTTGGCTCATTCTTATTATCAATTGATGAAAACTGGTGCAAATATTGTTGTTTCTGATATTTTTAAGGATTTTAATGAAAAAATAGAGTTTAATAAATTGGTTAGAGACAAGATTCCTCAAAATATTTTAGATAATGGTGAATTTGTTGAATATGGGTATGTAGAAGAAAGTTTATTATTTGAATTTCTTTTAAAAAAGGTAATTGAAGAATCCTATGAAATTTATGATTCTCATTCCAAAGATGAATTAATTATTGAAATAGCCGATTTATTAGAAGTATTATCAAGATTAAGGAAAGAGATAACTAATAATAATTATTTCTTTAGAGGTTATACAAACTATAAATATCCAAATAGTGGGTATCTATGTGAATTTTATTATTCAATATATGAAAAAGGGAAAAAAAAGATTCAGGCTTCATTATGTAATATCAATATTTGGAGAAATGTGAATGAATTGAATTTAGAAATACGTTTTCTTGATAATAAAGGGGTAAAACAAGTTACAAAAAGCATTAATCAAAATAGTTATTTGGATTTTTTAAAGTCAAAAATTTTATATTTATCGTTTAAAATATTTACAATCAAAACAAATGAAATACAAATATTGAAAACTGAGTTGAATTTATTAGATAAGTATTTAAATGAGATTTTAATTTATATAGACTGTGATATTAACGAAATTAATAATATAATATATAAAAAAAATTCAAAAAATGGGTCGTTTGAGAAAGGATATGTTTTATTAAATACATTAAATAGTTATCTAAAGTTTAATTATAAATTAAATGAGAAAAACCTGAATGAATTTAATTTATTTAATCAAGATTTTGATCAAGCAAAAAGAATTAATGAAATACCTTTAGAAATTAAAAGAAATATAGATTTATTAATAGACGATGATAGAAAAATTCTTTTACTAAAAGTTCAATGTCCTACTACTTTTAGAAATTTAAAGATAGAATTTAAAGGAAATAAAATAGATGAATATTTTGGAGAAAAGAATAAAATAATTATATATTTTAAACAATTAAGAGATAGTTACTATGGAAGAATATATATAGATAATGAATTTTATGAACAACAACAACTTAAATTATTTTAAGAAAAGGAGGTATAGGATGGCTAATTACTCTCCCTTACGTTATCCTGGTGGAAAAGGGAAAATGTACAATCAAACTGTAAAAATACTTGAAGAGAACAAACTGATAGGATGTACATATATTGAACCTTTTGCAGGTGGAGCAAACTTAGCTTTAAATCTACTATTTAAAAGACAAGTAAAAAAAATAATTTTAAATGATTATGATTTGGCCATATATGCATTTTGGTATTCTATCTTAAATCACGCTCCAGAATTTATTGAAATGATTAAGAATGTAGATGTTTCGTTAAAAGAGCGAGAAAAACAAAAAGAAATATATGTCAATGAAAAAAAAGATTTATTAAAGTTAGGATTTGCTACTTTTTATTTAAATAGGACAAATAGATCTGGCATTATTAAAGGTGGACCTATCGGTGGAAAAAATCAAAATTCTAAATATTTAATTGATTGCAGATTTAACAAAGAAGATTTAATAAAAAGAATAGAAAAAATCTATAGCGAAAGAAAAAAAATCAAAGTATATAATCAAGATGCAATGATCTTTTTAAAAAGAAAGTTTAAGCCTGATTCGTTTTTATTTATAGATCCACCATATTACAATAAAGGTGCAGAGTTATATGAGAATTCATTTACTCCTAAAGAACATAAGAAAATATCTAGAAGAATTAAAAAACTTTCAGTTCCATGGGTATTAACATATGATTGTGTAGATGAAATAATAGATATGTATTCATTTTGTAAAGGCAGAGAATATGAGTTATCTTATACTGTTCAACATAAGAAAATAGGAAACGAAATAATGTTTTACAGAGATAATTTAATTATTGATTTTTGATAATAAAGAAAAAGCATATTAAAAGTAATAATCTACTATTTAATATGCTTTTTTACATTATAACTGATCGATATATTCAATTAAATTTTTACGACTTTTTTCATAAATATGAGCATACGTACTTCGTAACATTTCTACACTATGTCCTAATCTTTCGGCTATGAGCAATTCAGATATTACTAGATTTGATAATAAATAACTTGCATGAGAATGTCGTAGTCCATGCACTGTTATTCTTTTAACTCCAGATTTTTCTACATCTTCATTAAACCATCTTCTAAGTGTAGCTATAGAGATATAAGTTTGGTCTTTATACAAATAGTAATCCTCATTAAACCCTTCTAACTGAGAAACAATATTATATCTCTTTTTTAATTTTTCCACTAGTCTATTTGGCAGTTGAATCGTTCTATTTGAACGTGGAGTCTTAGGTGATGTTATTCTTGTTGTAATTGCACTTAAGGATTTAGATATCCTTAGTTTATTATTAATAAGATCAACATCCCTCCATTGCAAAGCACAAAATTCACCAATACGTAAACCAGTAAGAAACATAAATTCGTAGATATCCCTTTTATATTCATCTTCAACTGTATTGATAAATTTATGATATTCTTCTATTTCCCAAAAGTTTTCTTCACAAGACTGCTTTTTTATTATCTTATTTGGGTCTCTAGGCGGTTTAACTTTATGACATGGATTCTTTTGTAACCAATCATGATCAACTGCATAAGTGAATAATCCTGAGAGGTGTAATAAAATATTACGAGTTGATGACTCTCCATAAACTCTATCATTATATCCATTTTGTAAAATTTCATTGATCCAACGTGTAATTTCTAAAGTTGTAATATCATCAATATAACGATTACCAAAACTAGGAGATATAACATATTTCTCAAATCTTTTATAGGCTTTAATAGTAGATAATTTAACATGATTAGGAGCATCCTTATGATACTCCACAATCAAATCATCTAATTTCAAACGAGTTGGCGAAATATGATTATACTGTTTTAAAAATTCTGCCTCTGCTAATTTAGCAGCTTTCTTGCTTTTAAAGCCCCTGCGTTTGTAATTCTTTCTTTTTCCATTTTCATCTTTTGGCAGTTTTCCGTAAAAAGACCATCTTCCATTACTTTCCTTCTGTTGAGCCATTACACTGCTCCCACAATAGCATTATGATAATTTATTTTATTAACATCATCTTTCTTTCGTTTTTCGACAGTCTGTTTACTTATCATAGCTTTATTTTTATTACTAACATCTAAACCAATATAATCATCTTGGAAAGTTCGAATGACTTTTTGGGAGAACATATAATTTTTCCCAATTTTAATACCATCTATTATCCCTACTTCACGTAACATGGATATTGTATTTACATGTACATGAAGTAACTCAGCTACTTCTTCTCTTGTTAGCATTTTTAATTCTTCCATATAATATCCCTCCTCTTGGTGCGCACGTTCTTGCGCTTAATATATATTTCTTTTGAAATCATCGCTCCTGCATTGCGATGTAAAGCAACCGACTTACCTTTAGGGGATAACCCGACGGGGACCAAAGCATGTCG